>CALQJH020000072.1 GCA_943330835.2 Candidatus Kuenenia stuttgartensis | reverse complement strand
GCTTCTGTAACGCCTAAATGAAGCGGATAACATTCTCCAAATTCATTCATCATATGGTTGATCAGTAATCGATAGGCCTGAACCATCACTTGTGGATTACTGCTCTTCATACTCAACACAATATTGTGAAAATCCTCATTACGGGCAATCCGTAAAAACTCCATGGCACTTTCAACCATACCAATTGCTGTATCTCCGTAACGGCTCATGATACGATCACTCAAACTACCATGATTGGTACCAATGCGCATGGCAGTTCCATACTCTTTGCAAATCAGCACCAATGGTGTAAATTTTTCTCTGATGCGATCTATCTCCTCCAGATATTCAGCGTCGGTATATTCAATTTGTTCAAACTTTTTCTTGTCAACATAATTGCCCGGATTAACCCTTACTTTCTCCACAATTCTTGCGGCAATCTCTGCAGCATTTGGTGTAAAATGAATATCCGCAACTAACGGTGTATCGTAACCCCTTTTTCTTAATTCATCTTTTATCGCTTGTAAATTCTCTGCCTCGTTTTTTGATGGCGCTGTAATGCGAACTAATGCAGCGCCCGCTTTAATACAACGTATCGTTTGTTCTACCGTAGCCATGGTATCCATGGTGTCAGTTGTAGTCATAGTCTGAATGCTTATCGGATGATTTCCACCCAATAAAAGATTCCCCACTTTTACAACTCTTGTCTGGAGCCGTTTATAGTTTGTCAATGATGAACAATATGACTGCATAATTATTTATTTACGAATGTTATTTTTTCCCTTTAAAAAAATCATAATGGGTTAAAATATCTTTTGAGATCTTCAATACAACTTGATCTTGTTGCTGGTTCTTTTCGGTATACTTTATCAACGTTGTGAAAAAATAAACATGTCTATTTTCTTCTACCCAACCAATTAACCAAGAAACAAACTGATCATTTTCATCTTTCCCATTTCCCATAACATAACTCCATTTATACGCGCTATTATCTTCCTGAACCATCATATCCCTAACTTGTAACTGAACAGACTTTCTAAAAGGCAATTGATCAAAATACAAACGCTTTAAAAAACCTAATTGTTCATCTGGAGAAATTTTTAATTTATTATCAACCCAGAAGGAATGAAGACTATCGCCAATATTTTTATTCCCATAAGAAATGCTATCCACCCATTTTTGCATCGCTTCTTTCCCTGTTTTCTTGGAGATTTCCTGAAAAAATGGCGTAAAATTGGATTTGAAAGCTTGTGTAATTTTCATTCCCTGATTAGCTATAGTGTCAGAGGTTTTTATATTCATATCAAGATCTGTAACCACTCCATTTTCTAAAGCAATCAATGCATTTAAAATATTGAAGGTTGAAAAAGGACTAACCCTAGCGGTATCCATCGAAATATTGTAGACTGTAATTTCTCCATCAGCATTATTAAGCATGGAAAAAGAACCTTCAACTTTGTTGTCACTGAAATATTCCTTTAAGTCATTATCAATTTTTGCTTTATTTACTGAGCAAGAAAATAAAAACAACAAAGAAAATAATGGTGCAAATGGAATGGATATTTTTTTCATTAATGGATTTTAAAAGATGATTTTTTTACTTATTTTTTTGAATTCAAATGCGCAGCTGTGGCTTCAAGTGCCTGATAAAATTCTTCGCCAAATTTTCTTACCAATGGCTCTTTTAAAAATTGATATACAGGTACTTTTAATTTCTTTCCCAGTGAACAAGCGGCTTTACAGTTATCTTCTCTTGGTTCGTAATTGGCATATTCTGTAACACCATCAGAACTTTTTTTAACGATCACAGGAAACAAATGGCAACTGATTGGCTTTTTCCATTTTATTTTTCCGTCAAGATAAGCCTGTTCAATACCGCATTTCACAATTCCATTTTTATCAACTATACCATACACACAAATCTGGCTATTTATCGTTGGCGTTACCCAACCATACTCTCTGTCATATACAAATCGTCCTTGCTTTTCAATTTCTTTTTTACTTTTTTCATTTAAATAAGGCAGTACTTTATCAAAAACTTCATCAATATACTTTAACTCACTTTTGTCTAATGGCGCACCGGCATCTCCATCAACGCAACAAGCCCCTTTGCATTTATTCAAGTCACATACAAATTGTTCACTGACTATTTGATCACTTACTAATACATTATTGATGGCTATCATTTTGCAAAAATACGTTGGATTAATGAATGATTTGAGAAGAAGCTATTGGAATTTTATTAGTTTTTATCGTCATTGATTTACTGACTGATTTTTTTTCCATTTAAACGTGTTAATGAAATGCTCAATATCTGTTTGAAGAAAATCCTGAACTGGTTTCAGGGAATCCGCATTAGGTGTAGTGTCAAAATACAATGCCCCTCTTAAAAAATGAGTGGTCGTATCGCTAAGAAAAAATTGTTTTGCGGTAGCGGCATTACCGCCAACTTTGAAGAAGATACCAGAAATGCCATTTGCTGTTTGAATAAGACTTTCATTTATTGAACTGGCCAATACATCATTCTTATTGGTCAGATTAAAAGCATCATTTACCATCAAATCGAATTTATTTATACCAAAGGAATCCTTGTAAGTGCCATCTGGTTGCTTTATTTTATAAGGCGCTTTCCCTCCAATAATTTTATAGCTCAAAAATATCCGCGCATTTAAAGTGGGAAAATCAACATTGATCCAATAATTGTTTTCCGGAGTACTGTCAAAGTAGGTGCTATCCTTGATAATAGTAGCATAAACTGGATATTCGAAAGAATAAGGAAATGTAGAATCGTTGAAAGTTTGATATCCATGCGAAGGAAGTGCAATTTTAAAATAGCCCTTTTTTTTGGAGGTATAATTAGAATTACAAGAAGCGCAACAAACGGTTCCAATGATTATCAATCCCAGCAAGCAACATTTAGTTAATCTCATTTTATTATTCTGCAGCATTTTTAGTTTGAATAATCACCTTCACTTTATCTATCCTGTTTTTATTTATTTCCAATGGAATGAATTTATATTCATCATGCATAAACTCTTCATTTACCTGAGGAAATTCACCTGCAATTTCTAATACAAGTCCGGCCAAAGAATCGCTGTCACCTCGAATAGCATCAAAAGAATTGATTGATATTTTCAATGATTTACAAACATCATTAATCATTGTTTTCCCTTCAAAAATATAATTAAAATCGTCAATTTTTTTATTTATACTTTCTTCATCATCAAACTCATCTTTAATTTCTCCTATTACTTCTTCTAAAATATCTTCCAGCGTAACGATTCCTGAGGTTCCTCCAAACTCATCCACAACGATGGCGAAATGTATTCGCTTGGATCTGAATTCTTGCAATAAATCTTCTATCGATTTTTGCTCATGAACAAAATAAGGATTTCTGATTAAAGGGTGCCAGTCAAAACTTTCTAATTGATCTAAATAAGGCAACAAATCTTTCATGTGTAAAACCCCTACAATTTCATCAAGATTAGATTGGTACACAGGTAAACGTGAGTAATGCAAATCCTCGGCCTGTTTTTTAATATCTTGGATAGAAACTGAAAAATCTATCCCACTAACGTCTAAACGTGTACGCATTACCTGCTTCACTGATGTGCCCCCAAATTTTCGTATGCCTTTTAAAATCTGCTTTTCCTCTATACTGGCTTCATTTTCCGGCAGCAAATCTATGGCGTCATCTAAATTATTATTGTCATCCGAACCTAAAGTATTTTTATGCAAACCGCTTTTCTCAATGCGATCACTATAGCGGACAAATCGTTTACTTAATCGATAGAAAACGCTATAAAATATTTCGACAATCAATGATGAAGCGGAGGCAAACCACACTTTATGATGTGTAGCCCATACTTTTGGAAGCACTTCGGCAAATAAGATAATAAAGAAAGAAACTATCCCGACTTTTATGGAAAAATTAGCTAATTCGGAATGAAATAAAGGTTCCGAAATCCATCCATTAATCAGCAAATTAAAAATAAGAATAATGCCAATATTTACAAAACTGTTGGTGATTAAAATAGCGGCAAATAAGATTTTAGGCTGTTCTAATAAATTAACAATTCGTCTGAAAGAAGGTTGCTTTCTTGTTTTTAAAATATTAATATCTTTTGACGTCAATGAAAAAAAAGCGACTTCGCTTCCTGCCAGGAAAAAAGAAATTAAATACAACACGATAATGGCTACAACCAGCACTGTAGTTTCTGCAGTCGATATCGACAAGAAATGAAAAGAAGGAAATGGCGCAAATAAAACCGAATGGTATTCCAAAATCTACTATTTATGTTAACAATTGCGGTTAGTATATTTATCCCGTAATAAATCAGAAAGGCAAGCCTTTAGTTTCTTCTTCATTATCTGCTGACAAACCGCTTAAATTTTGCTCTTTATTGATGCTACTTTTGTTACTAAACTCCTCATTTTTATCCAATAAAATTAAATTATCCCCAACAATATCCGTAGCATATTTTTTGTTGCCTTCTTTATCTTCCCAGCTTCTGTTTTTCAATCGGCCTTCAATATATACAAGACTTCCTTTGTGCAAATATTTTTGAGCCAATTCTGCCAAACCTCTCCACAAAACAATCGAATGCCATTCTGTTTGAGAAATTAATTTTCCCGTTTTATCTTTAAAAGTTTCAGAAGTTGCTAAAGAGAATTTAGCTACAGCAACATTACCTTCCAAAAATTGCATTTCCGGATCTTTGCCCAAATGCCCAATCAGCGTCACTCTATTTAAACCTCTCATAAAGAATTTGCCATTAAAATTGTTAGCAGAAATTAAAATCGAATAAAGATACAATTTAAAATCACTAAAGAATTTCCACCTTAAAATAGTTCGTAATCAAACGAGGGAAAGCTATTTTTTTCATCCCTTTATCATCTTTAAGTTCAAGACCTTCCATACTAAGGGGTTGATGTAGTTTTAGATGAATAAATATGCAATGAATCGTTTGATGGGTTAACTTTTGTTTACACAACGCAGAACACTTTATGAGTTCAGCTTTTGAGCTAACAATCGCTTTGTATTTATTTGATTTAATGATATCTTCTACGAAGTGAAAAGAATCCTCTTCAATCAAAATAAATTCATACAAATTTTGCCAAATATCTTGTTGCACTCGCTTTCTGATATAGGTTTTATCTTTATAACTGGCAACCAAATAATAGAACCATCTTTCTTTTACAATTATTGATTTCGATTTAACAGGAAGCTCATTTACCTTGTTTTCTTGAAAAGCAACACAATTTTTCGACATCATACAATTCTTGCATAAAGGCAACTTTGGTTTACAGATAGTTGCGCCAAAATCCATGATGGATTGGTTGTAAATCCCAGGAAACTTTTTATCCAATAAGGTTTGAGCCAAAACTGGAAATTCTTTTTTCCCACTACTGGAATCTATTGGTGTAGGTATTCCAAAAAATCGGGATAATACTCTAGTAACATTTCCATCCACAACAGCATGAGGTAAATTATAAGCAAATGAGGCAATAGCAGCCGCAGTATAAGGCCCAATACCTTTCAGTGATAGCAGTCCTTCGTAGGTATTGGGAAATATTCCATCTAAATCTTGTGCAATATTTTTTGCGGTAGTGATTAAGTTTTTACACCTATTGTAATAGCCCAACCCTTCCCAAAGTTTAAACACTTCCGCCTCCTTGGCACTTGCCAATTTTTGAACTGTTGGGAATTTTTTGACAAATCGATTATAGTAATCCCAACCTTGTTCTACCCTTGTTTGTTGAAGTATAATTTCGCTAAGCCAAATTTTATAAGGATCTTTTTCGTATTTCCATGGCATCTCTCTCGAATTAGATTTTTCATTCCAATCCAGAAGCGTTTTTGTAAAAAAGATATGTTCTTTAAGAAGTTTTATTGCCATGTAGGGACAAATTTCTGACAAACCTATTGATAATCATGATCTTATTTTGGTTTTCTCAAAAATATACTATAACTTACTATGAAATTTTTTTTGATATGAGAAAAGCAGATCTAATAAACAAGATTTCCGAAAAAACCGGCATACCAAAAGTTGATGTGATGGTTACACTGGAAACCATGTTCAGAGAAATAAAATCCTCAATGGCCGCAGGTGAAAACCTTTATATCAGAGGGTTTGGTAGCTTTATTATTAAAAAAAGAGCTGCTAAAATAGGTCGCAATATTAAGAAAAATATTTCCGTAGCCATTCCAGAACATTTCATTCCCGCATTCAAGCCTGCTAAAGAATTTGTACAGGAGATCAAATCATCTCCACATATCAAAGAAGCTCCTGAATTAAAGGAAGATAACGAAGATTAATCTACCTTTGCGCCCTGCCAAACCAATTAATATTGGCAGAAAATAATTTTATATAGTGAAAAAACAATATATCCTCGCCAGCGGCGGTCTACTTTTTGTGCTGTTTCTTTTTTTTATTGGAAAAACAATTTCTGAACAAAAAACACCTGCAGTCTCAACTGAAAAAAAAATCGAAGTATTTGACATTCAGTCATTTATACAAACACAAAAGAAACTACTCAGCCCTACTCAAGTGGATTTCTTAACACAAATTGAAAATAAATTTAACCAGGGGGAAAATACCCTGAAGATTGAGGCCTACACTCAAGCAGCGAACTTTTGGAAGGATAGTATTTTCTCTCAGGAAATCTATGCTTATTTTATTAGTGAAGCATCAAAGTTGGATAATTCAGAAAAAAAGCTCACCTTCGCAGCCCAATTATTTTTAAGCTCCTTAAGAGGAGAACAAAATTTATCTAAGTTGGAATGGGAATCTGCCGAAGCTATTTCACTTTTTGAAAAAGCAATTGCAATCAATCCTGAAAATGAAGATTTGAAAATTGGGCTAGCAAGTTGTTATGTTTATGGGAAAGGCAGAAATGGGAACCCACAAGAAACGATGAAGGGCATACAAGAGTTGCTGGGAGTAGTGAGAAGGGATTCAACAAACATGAAAGCGCAATTGGTGCTGGGAGTTGGAGGGTATGTTTCTGGTCAATATGATAAAGCTATTGCCAGACTAACAAAAGTAGTTGCGCAAGAACCTAATAATTTGGAAGCTATCGCATTTTTAGCTGACACGTATGCTGCTCTTGGAAACATGGATGCTGCGGTTAAATGGTATAACATTAGCAAACGTCTTGCAAATGATGCGGAATATTCAAAAGAAATAGACGAAAGAATAAAGACGCTATTTCAAGAAAACAGAAAGAATTAATAATATTTATAACAAAAAAGACTAGGTTATGCCTTGTGGTAAAAAAAGAAAACGTCATAAAATCGCTACTCATAAGCGTAAAAAACGTTTAAGAAAGAATCGTCATAAGAAAAGATAATTTCAATTTATTTTGAAACGCTTTTGCCATGCGTATAGTTTTATATAAATTATACGTCCATCGATTGCTATTTTTTCTTTTTGGTGAATGTGTGCTTCTTACCTGCTCACAGTGATTTGCTGTAATACAAACTCAAACTTTGTAATGCAAGTTATTACTATCGTGCTGCATAAGGGTCTTAAAAATAAAACATTTGACCAAGGAACTAATCATTAATGCAACTCCGCAAGGTGTGGAAATTGCATTGTTGGAAGACAAGAAATTAGTGGAGTTGCACAATGAAAAAGTTGATGCGAACTTCGCTCTGGGAGACATGTATCTCGGAAAAGTAAAAAAACTAATCCCAGGTTTAAATGCTGCTTTCGTTGACGTAGGCTTTGATAAAGATGCCTTTCTTCATTACACTGACTTAAGCCCCTATATTCGTTCTATCCTAAAATTTACTAATCTTTCTATCAATCAAAAAAAAGGGGATTCCTTTGATTTTTCAAAATTTAAGGTAGAACCAGAAATTATTAAAACAGGAAAGATTAATGATGTACTTACAGGTAAACCCAATATTTTAGTACAAATCCTTAAAGAACCCATCGCAGCAAAAGGGCCTCGCCTTACTTGTGAAGTTTCTTTACCTGGAAGATTCGTTGTAGTTACTCCATTTAATGATATTGTTGCAGTTTCAAGAAAAATTCATTCCAGTGAGGAACGGAAGCGTTTACATAAGATTATTGAAGCGGTTAAGCCTAAAAATCTTGGAGTAATTGTAAGAACAGCTGCTGAAGGTAAAAGTACCGCAGAACTGCATGAAGATTTATTGAGCTTGGAAGCTACTTGGAAATCAATTCAAGCCAATCTATGTTCCGCTGTTGCTCCTACGCGAATTCTCAGTGAACAAGGTAAAACAAACAGTATTCTGAGAGATTTATTAAGTGCTGACTTTAATCGCATTGTCGTTAACGATAAAGCGATTTTCAATGAAACTAAAAGTTACCTTCAACGCATTGCAGCGGATAAATTAGACATCCTTTCTCTTCATAATAATGCTAATTCTCTATTTGATACTTACGGTGTGACCAAGCAAATTAAAGCATCTTTTGGAAAGACGGTTAATTTACCAAGTGGCGCCTATCTTATCATTGAACACACAGAGGCCTTACATGTGGTTGATGTGAATAGTGGATACAAAAGTGTAAGTAATAACCAAGAGGAAAACGCGCTGGAAACCAATTTAGAAGCTGCTGCAGAAGTCGC
>CALQJH020000071.1 GCA_943330835.2 Candidatus Kuenenia stuttgartensis | reverse complement strand
TTAATGGGTATTGTACCTTCCGTTATTTTTGGAGGATGCATGACAATTGGAGTAGTAGTTACAACATGGATTAAAGCGCCAGCACTAAGAAAAATGGAATACTGATATCCTTTTCTTCAACCATCTTTCAACAAATCTTCAACAACCTTTCAACCCTTCAACCTTTCAACCCTTCAACCTCCCTTCCCTCCTCCCGCCACTATCAATTTTTCCAAAACAAAATAGACAATCGGACAAAAAGTGACATTTTTCAAAGTGAGTTTTGTGCGTTTTATCAATACATCTTCATCTGTGTAGGGGAATCTTGCACAATCAGAAGGGCGCATATCGTAAATACTGCAATAATTATCAGCACCTAAAAAAGGGCAAGGCTTAGATATTACAACAAAATCACCTTCCTCGTCAATTTTCAAATACTTTTCTATAAAGACACCTTCTTTCATATGAAGATATTTGGAAACCCTTTTGATATCCGGAGGTTTAAAACGAGGAGAATAATTTTTACAACAAGCTGCACAATTCAAACAATTAACAGTATTAACAGCATCTTCATGTATTTCCGGCAATATTTTCAGTACCTTTTTTTTGTCAGCTTTAGCCAAAAATTGCTTGTAACTCTTTTCATGCTCTAATGATTTTTTTTGCCAATCATGCAGAAACTCCTTTGCCATAAATTCACTTGATTAATTAAATTAATTATTCCCGATTTTTCCACAAGTTAAAAGTATAAAATATATCAGCCTAAAATCTAGTTTTGTTCCTTTATTTTTGCGCAATAATTCAATTCACCTTCAAGCAAATAATTTCAGTAAGCATGGATCTTTTAGCAAAACAACAGGAAGAATTTATTCAAAGACATATCGGGCCAAACGAAGAAGAAATAGCGGAAATGCTACAAACGATTAATTTGTCAAGTGTGGAAGAATTAATCAATAAAACCATTCCATCCTCTATTCAGCTGAAAAGCCAGCTACAAACTTCCGCTGCTATCAGCGAAAACGAATACCTGACCACTTTAAAGAAAATTGCATCTTTAAATAAAGTAAACACTTCTTTTATAGGAAAAGGATATTACAATACCATAACCCCAAGCGTTATCTTAAGAAATGTTTTCGAAAATCCAGGATGGTATACACAGTATACTCCCTATCAGGCTGAAATTGCTCAGGGAAGACTCGAAAGCTTATTGAATTTCCAAACCATGGTAATTGATCTTACTGGTCTACCCATTGCAAATGCGAGTCTATTAGATGAAGGCACTGCTGCTGCAGAAGCCATGACATTACTTTTTAATCATAAAAATAAAAACCACGACGAAATTGTATCGCCAAAGTTTTTTATTGATGAAAATATTTTCGAACAAACAATAGATATTCTGATAACAAGATCAAAACCTATTAATATTGAATTGGTAATCGGCAATTTCAATACAGCGATTATTGATGACAGTTACTTTGGTGCAATTGTTCAATACCCAGATAAAAATGGGCAAGTGGACGACTATAGATCTTTTATAGAAAAATCACATCAGGTAAATGTGCAAGTCATCATGGCTACAGATTTACTAGCACTTTGTTTACTTACTCCTCCGGGAGAATTAGGCGCAGATATCGCCATTGGCAATACACAGCGATTTGGCGTTCCAATGGGATTCGGGGGCCCTCACGCTGCATTCTTTGCTACTAAAGAAGAATTCAAAAGAAACATTCCAGGACGAATTATTGGAATAAGTATTGATGCTCATGGCAACAGATGTTTACGCATGGCCTTACAAACCCGTGAGCAACACATTCGCAGAGAAAAAGCCACTAGCAACATTTGTACAGCACAAGCTTTATTGGCAAACATTGCAGCTTTCTATGCCATTTATCATGGATCAGATGGATTAACAGCTATTGCACAAAGAACAAGCCTGCTTACTCAAACCCTTAGTCAAGGATTAGAAAAAGTTGATTTCAAAAACAAGAATTCCTCCTACTTTGATACCATTAGTTTAGAAATACAAAATCCTGAATTACTGAAAAGCATCTCAGAAGCTGAAGGCATGAATTTTGCTTACACTAACAAGCAAGTATCTATATCATTAGATGAAACTACCACCATCAATGATGTCAGTAGAATTTTGCAAGTGTTTGGAAAACTAAAAGGAGAAAATACCTCTTTCGAAAACTTAAGTATTGCTGCCCTTTTAGAAAACATTCCATCTACTCTTACACGACAATCAACTTTTTTAACGCATCCCGTTTTCAATTCACACAAAAGTGAAACGCAGATGATGCGATATATTAAAAGCTTAGAAAATAAAGATCTGAGTTTGAATACCTCGATGATTTCATTAGGAAGCTGTACCATGAAATTAAATGCTGCTTCAGAATTAATTCCTGTAAGCTGGCCAGAATTCAGTGCCATACATCCATTCGCTCCTGCGGATCAATGGAAAGGATATCAACAAATAATAAATGAATTGGAATTATGGCTTTGCGAAATAACCGGATTTAAAGCGACCTCACTCCAACCCAATAGTGGCGCACAAGGTGAATACGCAGGCCTATTGACTATACGCGCATATCATGAAGATAGAAATGAAGCTCATCGAAATGTGATATTAATTCCAATTTCTGCACATGGCACAAATCCTGCATCTGCTGTTATGGCAGGATTTAAAGTAGTTGTTACCAAGTGCGATGACGATGGTAATATTGATATGGTTGATTTAAAAATGCAAGCAGACAAAAACAAAACTCATTTAGCCGGATTAATGATTACCTACCCAAGTACTCATGGCGTTTTTGAAGAAAGCGTGATGGAGATTTGCGAAGTCATTCATCAAAATGGTGGATTGGTATACATGGATGGTGCAAATATGAATGCTCAAGTAGGTCTAACCAGTCCAGGAAATATTGGTGCGGATGTTTGCCATTTGAATTTACATAAAACATTTGCTATCCCTCATGGTGGTGGTGGTCCAGGTATGGGACCTATTTGTGTAAATGAAAAACTAGCGCCGTATTTACCAGGGCATGTTACGATGCAAAATAAAAACAAAGCCATCTCTGCAGTAAGTTCTGCTCCCTATGGAAGTGCAAGCATTCTATTAATCAGTTACGCATATATTAAAATGCTGGGTGCAAAAGGAATTAGAAAAAGCACCATGATTGCAATCTTGAATGCAAACTACATGAGAGCAAGATTACAAAAGGATTACAAAATTTTGTTTACTGGAAAAAATGGTACATGTGCACATGAATTCATTGTTGACTTAAGACCTTTCAAACAAACTGCAGGAATAGAAGCGGAAGACGTTGCAAAAAGATTAATGGATTATAATTTCCATGCGCCTACAATGAGTTTTCCAGTAGCTGGTACTATTATGATAGAACCTACCGAAAGTGAAGACAAGGCAGAATTGGATAGATTTTGTGATGCTTTATTAAGCATTAGAGCAGAGATTAAAGCAATAGAAGAAGGAACATCAGATAAAACTGACAACCCACTTAAGAATGCGCCACATACACAATTTGAGATTACAAAAAACGAATGGAATCATAATTATTCAAGACAACAAGCAGCCTTTCCGCTTGATTTTGTAAAGCTGAATAAGTTTTGGCCTTCAGTAAGCAGGGTAAATAATACCTATGGCGACAGAAATTTAATTTGTAGTTGTGAGCCTATAACCTCTTATTTACCAACAATATAGAGCAATTATGGTCGCGCATTTTGTTTAGATAATTAAATTAATTTATAAAATCTGACTTAAATCTTATACCTTTACACTTTATTAAAATACAATATAAATTAAAATGGACACAAAAAATCAAGGAACAGTAAAGTTTTTCAATTCAGAAAAAGGATTCGGTTTCATCAAGCATGATGATTCAGACAAAGAAACTTTTGTACACGTAAGTGGTTTAATCAACGAAATCAAAGAAGGTGACAAAGTAGAGTTTGAACTTCAAAATGGCAAAAAAGGAATGAATGCTGTTAACGTAACAGTTATCGGATAAATTAAAGTCATTTACAAAAAGGCTACCATAAGGTGGCCTTTTTTTTTGTGAAAAAATTCAATGAAACCATTATTTCATTCTAACATTTTTTATATTTGATTCATATTTTCCAAATCAAGACAATTAATCAACTATTATGAAACGTATTTTAAGTATTCCGCTGTTATTATTATCAATTGGAACCTATGCACAAACGGCTAAACAAATTGTTCTTACAAAGGGACAAGAAATAACCATAATTACAAATGCTTCAGGAGATGCAGACATGGGAATGGGTATGACATTAACAAATACTTCAAATATTACAAGCCAGATGATTGTAATTGGTGAAGACGAAAATAACTATTCCATTACGAAGTCCCTCACTAATCTAAAAATGTCAATGGAAGGTTTTGGACAAAACATGGAATTCAACTCAGATAATCAAGAAGACAAAGAATCTGAAATAGGCAAAAAAATTAGTGCTAAAATAAATACTCCTGATACTTTTTTGATAAATAAAAAAACAGGGAAGGCAACCTCGACTAAAAAAGATGTTGATTATAATGATAATCCAGCAGCTATTAGTGGTATTGCTATGGGAAATAACGAGGGTAAAGATGGCATTGAAGATGCTTTTTTCATCATCAATACAGACAAAAAAGTTGGCGACTCCTGGATGGAATCATCAACAAATAAAAAAGTTACAAGCAAAAAGACATACACCATCAAATCAATTGATAATGACATTGCAGTTGTTGAAGTTAAAGGATCTATTGAAGGAGAAACAGAACAAGAAATGCAAGGATCAACAATCATTATGAATACTGAGTCCAAAATCGAAGGTAATATCACCACAAATATAAAAACAGGATTGGTATACATGTCATTGATTAATGCAGACATGACTGGTAACGTAAATGCAATGGATCAACAAATGTCAATCACATCAAAATCTACTACTACTACCCTTTTCAATCAATAACAACAATTCCGATCTTTATTATTTATACAGAATTTCGTAATATTCTTTAGCCATTCTATTGCTATCAAATTGCCAACGAACATCACGCATACCGTTTTTGATAATTTGATGCCAATTATCCGGATTATCGTAATACATTGGTAAGATTTCTTTTTCAAGAATTTCAAATAATTGATTCATGTCGTATTCATCTTGTTCATAGTCATTCATTTCTTCATAATTAACGAGAGGGACAACAAACCCATTATTCCCATGATTGATAAACTCTCTTATCCAACCATCATTTGTACTAAGATTTACAGCGCCATTCATTGAAGCTGTCATACCACTAGTCCCACTTGCCTCTCTTGGAACCCTTGGATTATTAAGCCAAACATCTGAAGCTTGTTTTAGACGCTTACTTAACGTTAACTCATAACCGACACAAACTGCAACATTTTTATACTCTTTGCTTAAATTGACCAAATAATTGAAATCACTAATCGCTGGATAATCCAATGGATATGGCTTACCTGCCCATACTATCTGAACAGGATGTTTTTTATTATTCAACAATGCAGAAAATCTATCTCTGTCTCTTGTCAACAAATCGGCTCTCTTATAACCTGCAAATCTTCGTGCCCATACAATAGTAAATACATCAGGGCTGAAGAGCTTTCCAGTTTGGTCTGCAACAATATCCATCGCCCGTTTTTTTAAAAATCTTTTTCTGTCTGTAAATTTATCATCTCGTTTATCATCCATAAATTCATACAACTGTTTATCAGCCCAATATTGCCAATTTTGCGCATTAGTAATCGTTTTGATTCCACAGATGTCATCATATTTATTCCACATCCCCCTACTTACCTCACCATGCAATACACTAACTGCATTTGATAATTTTGCAAAGCGGAAAGCCACTAAAGAATGGTTAAACATTTCATCGGAGGAATTACTTAATTTTCTGACTTCATCCAAAGGCATGCCACAGAAATACCCCATTTTTTCACATAAATACAAATCATGTTTTTCATTACCTGCTTCCTCAGGGGTATGAGTTGTAAATACTAATCTCTTCTTTACTTCTTCTCTGCTTCCCAATTTATTCATCAGATAAAAAGCTGAGCTAATTGCATGGGCTTCATTAAGATGATATAAATCAGGATTAAAATTCAATTCATCAATCAATTTAGCACCACCTACACCTAACAAGATGAATTGAGCCACTTTCGTTGCTACGTTTGCATCATATAAGCGATGTGAGATTGTTTGAGACACGTAATCATTTTCGGGAATGTCTGTAGACAATAAAAATAATGGCGCAGATTTGAACGTCTCTGGATTTAAATAAAATGCTTTTACCCAAACTGGGTGACCATGAATTTCAATTTGAAATTTAATTCCAGTATCCTCCAAAAAATTATAAATTTTCTCATTCCACTGAATTTGTAAAGTTTGATCTTGATTACGAGCCTGATCATAATAACCGTATTTCCACAATATCCCTATCCCTACGAGGTTTTGCCTTAATTCATAAGCACTTCGAAGATGAGATCCACTTAAATAACCTAATCCACCACTATAGATTTTTAAAGGTTGATGAATCGCAAATTCCATTGAAAAATAGGCGACTTTCTTACTATAAAGCAAATCAATCGGGTATGGAATTTTAAATTGTCTAAAGTTCATTAACACTAATTTCGTACAATATATATAGAAATCAGTTTTTAAAAAATGATTTCTAAAAAATCTATAGAATGCCAAGAATAATAGTTGTTATTATTTCAATTTGAGTAATTTGTCAAAACAAATATAATAGTGAAAAGATTTTAAGTATATTTTTGTAAAAAACACTCTTGCATTCACCAGAATACAAATACAACCAATCACTAGGCGATGCTCATGAAAGTGTAGACACCACTTCCAAGACTAAAAGATGGAAAAAGATATTTTCCTTCATTGGTCCTGCATATTTGGTAAGTGTTGGCTATATGGATCCGGGAAATTGGGCAACTGATATTGCTGGAGGAAGTAAATATGGCTATACCCTCATTTGGGTTTTATTAGCTAGTAATATGATGGCTCTACTATTACAGAGTTTCAGTGCAAGACTGGGTATTGTTAGAAGAAGAGATTTAGCACAAGCTAACAGAGAAGCTTACCCTAAGAAAATTAATTTCATACTTTGGGTATTAGCAGAAATAGGCATTGCCGCAACAGACCTTGCAGAAGTATTAGGAATGGCAATCGGCATACAATTACTTTTTGGATTACCTCTGATTTTCGGTGTAAGCATTACAGTTTTAGATACCTTTCTACTACTTTACTTACAAAAATTAGGTATTAGAAAAATAGAAGCTTTTATTATCGCATTAATAGGAATTATTGGCATTTGTTTCCTTATTAATATTATAATTGCACAACCCTCCATTAATGAAATCATAAAAGGGTTTATTCCTTCTCTTCCAGATGCGAAGATGCTGTATCAACAAAAAGGATTAATCAGTACACTGCCAAAAGAAACAGCCCTTTATCTGGCTATTGGTATGATTGGAGCAACAGTGATGCCACACAACTTGTATTTACATTCCGCACTCATCCAAACAAGAAAAATAAACCGAACAAGCAAAGGCATTAGAGAAGCATTAAAATGGAGTTTAATTGATAGTACAATTGCCTTAAACATTGCATTCCTCATAAACGCAGCAATTTTAATTCTCGCAGCAACAGTTTTTTTCAACACCGGCAGAACAGATGTTGGGGAAATCAAACAAGCACATACCCTACTTTCTCCTGTATTAGGTAAAAGCATTGCATCTACTTTATTTGCGATTGCATTAATAGCCTCTGGACAAAGCTCTACCATAACAGGAACATTATCAGGACAAATTGTAATGGAAGGTTATCTGCGTATCAGAATCAATCCACTAATGCGCAGACTTATCACAAGATTAATTGCAATTATCCCTGCGATAATTTTTATATTATCAACAGGAGAAGATAAGATTGACAGTCTGTTAATATTCAGTCAGGTTGTGCTGAGCATCCAATTAGGATTTGCGGTAATACCTTTAATACATTTTGTAAGTGAAAAGAAAAAAATGAAGGAATTTGCTATCAAATCTTATGTGAAAATAATAGCTTGGTTCATGGCAACTTTATTAATCATCCTTAATATCAAAATGATATCAGGCAGTTTAATAAACTATTGGACAACAGCAGATAATTGGATTGTTAAGTTCTTGATTATTATCACTTGTCTATTCTTTCTCTGGTTATTATTTTATATTATCTTATTCCCACTAATTAAAAAAGGCCACCAATCAGCATCTATAAACATGCATCACGATTCGCAGGACTTAAAAGACTTAAATATTCCTAATTATCGTAAAGTAGCCGTAGCATTAGATTTCAGCAAAAAGGATGCTCAAATTATTTCCACAGCCATTGGACAAGGAGGAAAAGAAAAAGAATACATTTTCATACACATTGTTGAAAGTGCGACCGCAAAAATACATGGAGATCAAACGGCAGACTATGAAACTGAGAAAGATAAAGAGCAACTAGATAGAATAGTTACACAAATGATTGAAAAAGGATTTGTTGTGAAAGGCATTTTAGGTTTTAAAGAAACAGCAAATGAAATCATCAGAATTGTTAGAGAAGAAAATGCAGACCTTCTTATTATTGGAGCACATGGACACAAGGGCATTAAAGATTTTATTTACGGAACTAC
>CALQJH020000070.1 GCA_943330835.2 Candidatus Kuenenia stuttgartensis | reverse complement strand
TTAATATGAAAAACATAACAAAGGTTTAAGAAAACTGTAAGTATATTTTTTATCGATTGAATAATTTTCTCTTTATTTCCCAAATTTTCTCTACTTTAGCATAGTTAATGATAACACAAACGCATACTAACGGTAAAGGGTAGGGTTTTGTTGAAAGGTTAGTGAGTGTTTTAGTGAGTCGGTTTTTTAAGGTCTTATAAGATATTGATATTCAATAAATTACACAAGCAGATTGGCGTCCCGTCCGGTCCGCAAGTATAACAGATAATGCCTTGTAAATCAAAAATTTACGAGGCTTTTTTTATTTTCGGGGTACACCACAGGGGACGTTTAAACTTTTTTGTGAAATTTTCTTTTGGATTTGTCATTTACTCTTACATCGTCAAAACACACACTTATAAAGTCAACTTGATTATTTCACGTAATCTCTGTTGCACTTATTACTTGAACTTAGGCTATTTTAAAATGCAAAATGATGTGATAACCTCCAACTTCAGCTATTACCATTCCAGAATTTTATCAATCTTCAAAACAAAATCGGATAAATCCAATCCATTTGACCTCTGTTCTTGAGATGCAATATTTTCCAATATTGGAGATACATTGATTTTGCAATTCACTTTTGATTGTATTTCCTTGGCTTTCTCGGACCATTTATCAAAACATCCTAAATCTTTAAACAATACAATTTTTTTGACTTCTAATACCTTCTAAACTTCATTAACTTTGCGTTTAAAATAAAATCATCATGTTGGATAGTATAGCAGCTGCGTTAGCGGATATCAAAAATGGCAAAATGGTTATTGTTGTAGATGATGAAGACAGAGAGAATGAAGGTGATTTTGTAACTGCTGCTCAGAACGCAACACCAGAGGTTATTAATTTTATGAGCATTCATGGAAGAGGGTTGATCTGCGCTTCTCTCACAGAAGAAAGATGTTTGGAATTAAATTTGCAACCCATGGTTGTGGAAAATACGTCGTTACATGAAACAGCCTTTATGGTGAGTGTTGATTTAATTGGTCATGGTTGTACTACAGGTATTTCTGCACAAGACCGGTCAAAAACTTTACAGGCGCTCATCAATAAAGATACAAAGCCAGAAGATTTGGGCAGACCAGGACATATCTTTCCTTTAAGAGCAAAGAAAGGCGGAGTGTTACGCAGAGCAGGTCATACGGAAGCAACTATTGATTTGGCTAAATTAGCAGGATTTGATCCCGCCGGAGTATTGGTAGAAATTATGAATGAAGATGGCAG
This sequence comes from Candidatus Kuenenia stuttgartensis, assembly GCA_943330835.2. The sequence continues at coordinate 7,469 of CALQJH020000070.1, read as the reverse complement.
TATGGCGAGATTACCTGAGTTAATGAATATTGCAAAAAAGTTTGATCTGAAAATTATTTCCATCAAAGATCTGATTGAATATCGATTAAAAATGGAAACGCTTATTAAGGAAGAAGTCAGTGTAACAATGCCTACATTATATGGAGATTTTCAATTGATTGCATTTACACAACTGAATACAGGAGAAACGCATATGGCATTAAAAAAAGGTTCCTGGGGAAATGATGAGCCTGTAATGGTGAGGGTGCACAGCAGTTGTATGACAGGTGATATTTTGGGATCGCTTCGTTGTGATTGTGGGGAACAATTACATCATGCTATGAAAATGATTGAAACAGAAGGCAAAGGGCTCGTATTATATATGAATCAAGAGGGGCGTGGAATAGGGCTACTCAATAAATTAAAAGCATATCAATTACAAGAACAAGGTCTTGATACCGTTGAAGCAAATATCAAATTAGGATTTGGAATGGATGAAAGAGATTATGGTATTGGCGCTCAAATTCTTAGACATTTAGGGGTTGCTAAAATGAAACTGATTACCAACAATCCAAAAAAACGTGCAGGAATGAATGGCTACGGGTTGGAAGTGGTTGCTACAGTTCCTATTGAAATGACGCCTAATGTCCACAATCAAAAATATCTGGTTACAAAAAGAGATAAATTAGGACACAATATTTTAGAAGGGCTCTAATTTTTATTGATCCTTTGGTTTTAATGCCGGCGACTTCGTGTTATTTTCTTCTAGTGATATTTTCTTTTTACTCCTAAAAAGATCAGACAATCTGTTAATGTCTTTTCTATAACTCAATTGAATTCCAGAACGATTTCTTTGGCTTAAGGTAAAATCAATACTGCTTCTGTTGAAGCCTACAATTCTTAATGAGCCATCTTTGTTAATCAACCATTCAATAGTAATGTCAGGCGTAATTAATCCCTTTTTTTCAAGTTGTTGAATGTAAGTAGGGTTGTTGTAATCAAGATTTCCTCCAACAAGTACATTAAGTCTGTTGCTTAGTAAAATTTTTAATCCAGCACGAATATTAGCTTGAAGCTGTGTTGCATTTTTTTGAATATCCAACGTAGGATTAATGTCTATATAAGTAGATAGAATTCCTTTCGTTGCTTTTTCTAATTCTTTATTAAAAAAGTTAGTAAGTAAATTACTGATAATACCACCAACCGTATTCGTTAGTATCGAACTTGCAGTTCCCTGCGTTAAGAAATTCTGATTGCTTACAATGATTGCGTTAAACAGCAATAGACTTGCTACTTGCTTGTTCATTTCATTTTCATCGTTCTTAAATTCTGCTAATCTTTTTACAACAATATCGTCTCTTTTTGCATCACTTTTTTCTGGAAGCTGGATATCAAATTTAACCAGCGGGCTTTTTAGCGCGCCTGTTAAATGCGAAATTATTTTCAAATCCTCTTTTTTCTTTAATCCTAAATTCGGCGAAAGGCTACTGATATCAACGTTTTTGGCAAGATACTCCGCATCTATATCTATCAGTGCAAGATAAGGATCTCCATTCCAAGTAATGGTACCACGGTTAAGTGTAAATGGTTTCTTTAAAAAAGTCTGAAAGTTAAAAGTGTATTCTCCTTTTGTTAAGTTATAGGCTCCTCTAATCGTTAAGGGTTCAATATTTCCAACCTTTATATTGATAAGACCATTGCCCTGACCCTTTATGACATCACCTGTTTCTTCATCCAAAACGACATCTACTTTACATGCAGGATTAGCTTTGATGTTGAGATTTACAACAATATTGTTTTTAGCTCTGTTTTTCAACTCTTCCATTCTGGAACCGAATTGGACAAATTCTATGTAGTCAACATTGTTGTTCTCTTTGCTGTCTGAAGTATTAATGTAAATGTGACTACTATCAAGAATACTTGGTTCGCCATCAATATTCATTTTCAGGTTATTGATAGGTCCATTAATAGAGAGATTCGCTCTGCCAATCATATTCCCATAGAATTGCCCGTTGTCATTTTTATGGGTATTCAATAAACAGATCTTATCTGTTTCCATTGAAATGTTGTCAAAATTAATCTTATCAAACATCTCATGGTAAACCTTTCCATTCAGTGTAGCACTGTTATTTAAGGAGTCTCTAAGTTCAATTAGGTTAAGATTAATATAATTTTTGTCAAAGGTTACATTTTGATTTTTTATAAAATACCTGCATTGCGTATATCCGACTTTTAATGCGGCGTTTTCTACTTGAACTTTTCCAGTAAGAAATTGATGTTCTGGGCTTCCGTATATTTTCAGATGAGTGGAAGCTGTTCCATCTATTTGGCTGAAAACGTCTTCCAGATAGGGTTCCAAAATAGATAAATGAATTCGCTCTCCCTCCAAATTTGCCTCAAGCTGGTTTTCGGAAGAATCTTTATAATTATAATGGCCATCAAGATGGAAAACATTAGTAGTGTCGTTATTGGCAACGTGGTATTCAATTTTTCCAGTGTTCGTATTTGCAGTAGCATTTGTATTGATATTTCCAATCAATCTGTTTTCTAAGGATAAACTATCTACTTTTCCAGTAAAGCTCATCGTAGCTTTTCCTAGAAGGTCACTGATTTTTGCAGTTCCGGTAATAGCACCTTTGATAGAAGGATTAGTGAAAATAAAAGGGATGAAATCTTCAAGTCTTACAGCAGTAAGTGTTGCAATTAAATGACTTTGACTGGTAATCTCGTCTAACTCAGTAGTCAAAACAATTTGTTGATCTTTGTGTGAGAATTTAATTTCGTTGGCATTCATGAAATTCTTTCTGATAGCTAATTCTCCATCTTTTTCAAGAAGCCATTTTTTGTCGTTGATAATAAAGGAAGAAGGGTAGAAGTGTATTTTTACGCCATCATTCAGCGTTTGTACATTAGCGTTAAAATCGGCGTTATTTAATGTTGATGTAGCACTGGTATTGATGTGTATTTCTGTACTATCGTTAGTTGAGTTTAATACTATTTTTGTTTCAGGAAAGTGCATGCTATCTGATAGGCTGATGTCTTTTATTGTTGCAGTGGTGTTTAAATTATTCTTATCGCCATTGCTTAGCAGGTCAATGTTTGTGAAGGTCTTATCTTCATAATGAAACTCAGGAACCTTTGCCTGTAAATGAAATTCTTTATCGTCTAGATTAATATGGCCATTTATATCAGCGTTATTAAAGCCTTTTATTTTTTTATTGAAAATTCTTAAATAATCTTCAATATTGTTGGTTTTAATCTGGAAAGTGAAATGCTGTTGTGAAGTAATGTTTTTCGGAAAATCAATATAGGTTGGATAATATTTATTCAAAATAGCGCTGAAGGCATCAGGTAATTCTTGTGTTTTGTATTTTCCTTCAATGGAAAGATTGATTTCATTCGAAGCCAGTTTTATCTTTCTTTCTTCGTTTTTAATGGCTGATTCTAAAGTTAAGTTGCGCATGGAAAGCAGCTCATTATTGTACTTTAGCTTGGAGTTTTCTAATTTAAGGTGACCGAAAATATCATCTAATGTGGTGCCTGTAATGTCAATATTTAAATTGCTTGATAAGGAAATATTTTCTTCCAGTAAATTTGTATTTCTAAAATTGATATAATCCAGAAGCCCATTAATTTTAAATCTTGTTTGAGCTCCTAAATAAATTGAGGTATTTAGATTGTTTATTTTAAGATTACTATCGTTAATACTCCATTTTGTATTAAGTGAGTTGTTCTCAAAGTTGCCCTCTATATTTATCGCTTTGTAATTGTAGCCGTTAATGCCGACTTGAGAAATAAGGCCATTGTATTTTGCGTTAATGTCATTCGCATTAAAACCTGCCCCTTCTATTGCTCCGCTAAAAGATATTTTATCCAATAATTTATTTCCAAACAATTCGCCAATATTTAGATTCGATGCGACTATATTTCCTGTGTAATGGGCAAGGCCTTTTTCAGGAAGTTTTAATTTCAGGCTGCCTGATGTATTTCCTAAATCGGAATTGAATAGTCCTTGTATCTCAAAGTCATTGATAAAGCCTGCAAATTTCCCTTTGAAATACACGTTGCCTAATTTATTCAATGTTGGATTTTTTAAAGCAGGGAAAATAGGAGCGAGTTCATTGGCATTTGATTGGGATCCTGATGAATTAAAACTAATAAAGGTGGTGTCTATATCCGGAAGCCCTCTCATTTTTAAAACTCCTTTGATGATGGATTCCCCGGATTTAACAATCAATTCATTTGTTTCGAAATTATCTATGGTTCCAATTGCATTTCCTGTAAGAAGGAACATTTTCTTCCATTGCTTCAACTCGGGCGCGAAAAAAGAAATGTCATCGCTGCTGATTTCACTGTCGTAGAAATGACTTTCAATTTTAACCTTGTTGATAAAATCTATCATGTCTTTTTTGAAAGACTTGTAACGCATCGCATAATAATTGGTAATGTGACTATTGTTAGTTGTCAGATCCAGATTTTTAAACTCCATTATGCTTGGAGTAAATTTCAAATCAGCATTAATTTTTTTTACCAAAAATCCATTTTTTTCTTTACCCTTTAAGTCAAGTTTTGCAGTAAGTGTTTCCTTGTTGAATGTTACATTCTTTAACTGGCCGCTGATTGTATTAAATTGAAAATGGAATGCATCAAATTGATCATTGTATGGCAGCCTGGATGTCTCTTTATCATTCTGGTAAAGTCCATTTTCAATAACTATATTTTTAATGCTAAGATTAAGCCCGTTATCTTCAGTAGAAGTGTTTTTGTTTTCTGTTATTTTTTTTACTTGGTTTATAATAATTGGCCTCTTGCCTGTATAATCATATTGAGCAAAATAAGGATCGACTATTTTTACTTTATCAATAATAAATGCTTGTTTATTAAAATCTGCTTTGTTGAATTGTGCATCCAATAAACCTATTGATCCAATCATGTCATCGCCAATCCATTTGTCTATGTAATTGAACTTAATGTTCTTGAGATGTAATTGCTGAAGTTCAATCGCGATGTTGTTTTTATTATTTGTTTTTGGCTTATTATTTTTTTCTAAAAAATCAACCAGGAACTGGTAATTCCATTCAGTGTTTTCTCGTTTAGCATTCACCACTGCATTTTCAAGGCCAATGTATTTTAACACGATTTGATCTTTCGCAAAAAACCAATCATTTAAATCAACCTTCATTGCGCCTGCAAATAAAAGGGTATCTTTCTTTTGGTCTTCTATAAGCAGATTTTCAAATTCAAGTTTATAAAAAAAAGCGAAATTAACTTTGTCGATAGAAACTTTAGTATGTAGTTGATCAGATAAAGAAGTCGTGGCCTTTTTTATGATCCAGGTCTGTACGGAGGAAAGATGTAATATTCCATAAAGACTCACTATTAAAAACAGGAGTACTAAAATCGTTATGGTTAATATTTTTTTGAACTTCTTCAGCAGAAATAATTATTTGTAAAAATAACCAATCGAATTGTAGGTACAAATACTAAATAGGCCATTTTGGTCAGTTTTTCACAAGTTTTTTGTTATTTCCCTATACTTTTCAATTTCAAACAGTTTTCTTTGAGATTTCATCCACTTCAGCCCCTATAACGATAATTATTATTTGGAATTAATAATTGAATAATTAAGATGAAGTTTTAATAATTTCACAATCTAAATTTTACATTATGCGTAAATCTCTTTTGGCTTGCTTGCTTTTTATTTGTTTTCTGGCAAACGCTCAGGAATTAAAAAGTCCGGATGATTTTTTAGGGTATCCATTGGGACAGCATTTTTCCCCTCACTACAAAGTTGTAAATTATTTTAAAGCTGTTGCGAAATCGCACCCTCGAAATGTTTCGTTGCAGACTTATGGCACTACAAATGAGGGTAAGGAGCTGTTGCTTGCGATTGTTTCGTCTCCTGAAAATATGAATCAAATCGAAGAGATCAGAAAAAATAATTTGCGTTTGTCGGGATTGCTGAAGGATCAACTTCCGGATGTTTCTATGCCAACAATTGTATGGTTGAGCTACAACGTTCATGGAAATGAAGCCAGTTCAACCGAAGTCGCTATGAAGTTATTATATGAATTGGTTTCTGGTAAAAATGCAGATGCAAATTCTTGGCTGAAGAATACCGTAGTCATTATTGATCCATGTTTAAATCCAGATGGAAGAGATCGATATGTGGAATGGTATAATCAAATGGTGGGCAAAAATCCTGTTGCAAATCCTTTATCCAGAGAACATGATGAACCTTGGCCAGGCGGAAGAAGCAACCATTATAATTTTGATTTGAATCGCGATTGGGCATGGCAAACACAGGTTGAAACACAGCAGCGCATCAAAAAATACAATGAATGGATGCCTGAAATACATTGTGATTTTCATGAGCAATATCCTTCTGATCCTTATTATTTTGCACCTGCTGCAGAGCCTTTTCATGAAGTCATTACGCCTTGGCAGAGAAGTTTTCAAACTACAATTGGAAAAAATCATGCGAAGTATTTCGATGCACATGGCTGGTTGTATTTTACCAAAGAATTTTTTGATTTATTTTATCCATCTTACGGTGATACCTATCCGCTATATAATGGATCTATTGGGATGACCTATGAGCAGGCGGGTCATTCCATGGGTGGGTTGGCTATTCAGGTTAATGAGGATACGCTGACCTTGTTTGATCGAATTGCACATCATTTCACTACAAGTATGAGTACGATTGAAATGGCTGCAATGCATTCTAAAAATTTAAATGAAGCATTCGGGAAGTTTTTCGAAGCTTCCAGAATCAATGGTAACGGGATCTATAAGTCCTATGTTATTAATGGTTCCAATAAAAATAAATTAATGGCATTAAAGCAACTTTTAGATAACAATAAAATCGAGTATGGTTACGCTAAGCCAGGCCTATCAGCAAAAGGGTTTCATTTTTTATCAGGCAAAGAGGAATCGTATGTGACTGCTCAAAATGATCTTATTGTATCTGCATACCAGTCAAAAGGGGCATTGGTAAAAGTCTTATTCGAGCCGCAATCAAAACTCAGTGATTCTGCTACGTATGATATTACAGCATGGGCTTTACCATATGCATTTGGACTTGATTGTTATGCGGTAAAAGAGAAAGTATTGTCACAAGGAAGTGAGTCTATAGATAAATGGAAAGATCCTACGACTAGTGAATATGCTTATTTGATTGACTATAATTCTTTCAATGAAGGGAAGCTTTTGGCCGCACTATTACAAGCAGGTGTTAAATTAAGATTTGCTGAAAGAGACTTTACATGTGCCGGAAAAAAATACAATAAAGGAACACTCATCATCTTGAAAAATGGCAATGATACTCATCTTCAGGAAGTGCTGAAATTAGCTGCTGCATTCAACGCAAACATTTATGGAGTCGCTTCAGGATTTATGGAATCAGGATTTGATTTTGGTTCAGAGAAAATACATTTTATCAAAAAGCCAACAGTAGCCATGCTTACAGGAAGTGATGTTTCGAGTAGTGC
>CALQJH020000069.1 GCA_943330835.2 Candidatus Kuenenia stuttgartensis | reverse complement strand
GGGGTTGTGAAATTGTGTTTTATATGCCTTTATAGAAGCTAATTTTTTTTCAAAAACATCGGAAATGTCAATCAGGAAATCTGGTTCAATATATCTGTCCTGTGTGTAGTGGAAAACATATTTAGGCCTCCAAGGTTCTTGAACGGTATCGTTGTCTTTTGTTTCTACTTTAATTAATCCAGCTAAAAAACATGCATCTGAAACCAATTGTGCTGCTTTGCCATGATCTGGATGCCTGTCTGAAGTAGCATTGCATAAAACGATTTCAGGTCTGTATTTTCGAATCAAAGCAATAACTTTCAACTGATTTTCCTGGTCATTTTTGAAAAATCCGTCTTGTAATTTCAGGTTTTCTCTTATATCTAATCCTAAGATGTCGGATGCCTCTTTCGCCTCTTGATATCTTGTATCAACATCACCTCTAGAGCCCAATTCACCTTCAGTTAAGTCCACAACTCCAATTTTTTTTCCTTGAGATTTCTCCACCAAAAGGAGCCCCGAACAGCTTAATTCGATATCATCAGGATGTGCACCAAAAGCGAGTACGTCTAATTTCATTTAGGTTTATTATTGAATACGCATTGCAAGTTAACTCAAAACTGTTAGAAAATGGGTCGATGTGGAATATATGTGGATTATAGGCGAGGTGAGCAAGTTTCTTTTATAAGTTTTGAGATTTCGAAATCTCCGCATAACCATACAATCGCTGTACTTCACGAACGATTTGTTCAATTACCCGATCCTGATCTTTGGAATCGTAAGGCTGTTTTAAATTGCTGTTAAAAAAGAAAGCGATGGTTTGATAAAGTCTTGCTGTTAATCCCCCCTGGTATTCTTTGATGATTTCATAGCAATTGTTTCCCGTTTCTCTGTTGATTAATTTCATCAGTACTTTTCCTTGGTAAATAGACATATTCGTAAGGGGAGTAGTGAATTCTTTTTTTAATTCGCGTTCTCTTGAGTTGATATATTTTTTTCTATTGGGTTTGTCTGAAATGAAAGTCAGTTTTTGATTAATATCATTTAACACCATTCCCGCTTTTCTGGCATAAGGATAAGTTACATAAACTGCATTTCTCAATCGGTTGTAATTCGCTCTGGCTTGTTTTTGTGATGTGGTAAGTTGATTGTAAACATAAATATTTGATAATACAGAAAGCGGAATAGTGTCTCCTTGATAAATAATCGCTTGAATACGCATGGTATCTTGAAAGCTGATTTGTCCAAAAGAAAGTTTCATACACAGCAGCAAGAATAATAGAATCGTATGACGTAAATAAATAGGTGTGTGGACTTCAGGAAATTTCATCTTTGTAAATTTACAAAATTCAATTGTAGTTTAATACTTCAGATTGAGAATAGTAACCTGTAAAATAATTTGATTTTGGGTTATATTATGTTAAAATAATTTAAAACTAGTTTGCCAACAGAAACATATAAATCAAGCCAGCAGAAACCAATGTTAATATTATAGAAGCGAGTTTTGGATTTATTTCAGCTCGTTTCAGACTACTCATCATTATACCAAAAGCCATGATTACTAATCCGAGCCAAACTAAATTGATATAAGGAAAGATATAGGATTTAACCGTTACAAAATCAATCAGACTATCAGATTCTTTGATGCCTAGTTTTATTTTGTGATGGTCACTTACCCCGACGAATTTTACAAATAAATTCTGCGCATAAACGGTATCGTCATATTGCAAAATTCCCATGCTGTCCGCTTCAACTAGCGGCGTTGATTTGTATCTCATGCTATCTCTGCTCACGAATGTGATGTCGGCCATTAACGCAATGCTATTCGGATTGTAATGGTATTTTTCATTGTTAGGATTTTTAACCACCTTATTAAGAATGTAATATCCATTTCTATAAAAGCCTGTATCCCCTTCGCCGATTTCCACTACTTTAAATTGAGCAGTGTCGGTATTTCTCTCTTTATTCATGGCAAAAGAAATATACGTGAACACATCTTTTGTCAAGAATGATTTTGTATCAGGATTGCTGCTCATATTGTTGTCTTTCATTAAATAGACATCAGGTTGCAACGTAAAACTTTCAACTGTTTTAGGACTTGTTTTTTCTTTTTTCTCAAATCGCAAGGCATAGAAACTTCTGCCTTTTTCATTGCCCATAGAGTCTTTTAAATAGGTGACGTCATATTCACCCATTCGTGTAGGCATTTGTCTGATTAAAGTAAGGTTTTCAGTTGGGTCATCTTGTTTTTTAGCCTTAGCATCATCACTTAAGGGTAGAGTGATGCCGTTCACTTTGCTGTCACTGATAACTTGCTTGTTACTACTGGAGATGAGCATTCCTGCAATCATTAAAGAAAATCCAATATGGGAAATAGAAGCACTGGCGCTTTTAAAATTATTTTTCAATACCAATGGAATATACATGGCATTGGCAATAACTGCATAAACCGAACAAAAAAAGGCAATATAAATGGCGACTAAAAATCCCGCGCCATGTTTGTGAAAAGTAAATGGATAAAGGATAGAAATTGAAACGAAAACGACAACAGTAATAACTAAAGGGTATAGTATATTTTTTTTGAGATAAGCAGTTGGTGTGGATTTGTATTTTAAATATTGAGTCGTTGCTGTGATAAAGCCTAGGATAATAGCCACCATGATCATTACTTTATTGTAAATAAACTCAGCGTCTTCAGGCATTGCCAATGGCCCGTTGTGGATTTTAATAATGAGATCTTTTAAAAATGGCGTTTTACTGTATACCGGAATAGAGGTGATGATGATGATGAACAAGGAAGAAATAAATAAGATCAAAGAGCCCATAAACATCCAGAATTCTCTTGATGAAGTTTCTTCTTCTTTGATTATGGCTGGAATTTTTTTATAGTGAATAAAAAACAGCGAAAGCATAGGTAATGCAAATGAGAGGACCAATAATCCAATCATTACATTAATGGCTTTTCCAGCTTCTGTGAATGCATGAACGGATGTATCTCCAAGTATACCCGTTCGCGTTAGAAACGTTGAATAGAGTACAAATACAAAAGTGAGTATGGAGAAAAAATAACTTGCTCTTAAAGAATGTCCTGTTGCTTTGTAGATTAGCATGGTGTGAACGCCAGCTATAAGAATTAACCAGGGAACTAAAGAAGCATTTTCTACAGGATCCCATGCCCAGTATCCACCGAAGCTCAACGATTCATAAGCCCATTTTCCGCCCATCATGATGCCTACACCCAAAACACATGCGCTAAATAAGGCCCAAGGTAATACGGGCTTTATCCATTCACCATATTTTTTAGTTTGTATGCCTGCATAAGCAAACGCAAAGGGTACAATGGTTGATGCAAAACCCAGAAATAAAATAGGAGGATGAATGACCATCCAATAGTTTCTTAATAATACATTTAATCCCATCCCATCTTTGAGAAAAGTCAGATAGTTTGGTTGAGAAAAAATAGGAGCGGGGATTTCGTTTCTGGTAAGGGTGAAAGGACTATTTCCAATTCTGATATCAAAAAAATAAATCCCTAAGATCATGAGCATCAAAAAGAATTGAGCCATACTGATAACGGTCAATACCGGAGCTTGCCAGTTGTTTTTATAATCTTTGTTTTTTATAGAGATAAAGAATACGCCCAGCACGGAATGCCAGATCGCCCAAAGTAAAAAGCTTCCTTCTTGTCCTTCCCAAATACATGCCAGTAAAAATTTGGGTTCTAATTCTTTCGACGCATGCTTGTAGGCATACATGTACTCGTAATAGTGATTGAAGCAAATAAAAAATATGGTAGAGAAAATAGCAATGATACTAATCGCCTGAATGAAGAAATTTATTCTTCCAAATTTCAACCATTGGTTTTTATCCTCAACTTGATCAATCCTACTTGCATTGAAAAAGGAGATTAAAGAAATTAAGGACGTCACCAGAGCAAGAATCACGAAAAAATGCCCAATTTGTCCTGGTATTAAATGTTCGCCTTCGAATTTTATCATCTTGATTTTTTAAATAGTATTAATTACTCGCAGTTTGTTCCTTCATGTTTTTTTCTAAAACCTTCTTATCGTCTTTGTATTTACTTGGACATTTAAGCAAGATGTCTTTGCAGTCAAAGTAGTCTTTTCCCATTTTTCCTTTTAATACAATTCTTTCACTTTTTTCTAAATCACCTGGCTTGCTATTATGGTAAACAACTTTTGATTTTTCACCTAAACTATCCACTATATAAAAACTTAAAAAATTGGGATTGTTGATGGGGTCATAAGTAATCGATTGTGTTTTATCTAATTTGGCAATGAGATGAACAAATTTTCCCTCTTTTTTTCTTGCAGAAGCAATAGTGTCATAAGTAGAGAAGTCTACAGAAAAGACTAAAAGGCTTACAATTAAGGCTGCAATTCCGATAAGTATTATAATGCTAGTTTTTTTCATATGAGTAATTTGTGCTCAAAGGTAATTCAAAACAATTGGAGAGTATAGATATACCTATTTTTTTAGCAGATAAAATCAATCTTCAATTATCTTTGTTTCCTAATTATAATTTCCCCCATGGCTGATCTTTCCAATTTTGACCCTAATTCAGTAGGGAACCCCAATAATAATATTTTTGGTCTCCCTTTTACAGAAAATGAGGCACGGTTAGTAATTCTTCCTATTCCATGGGAAGTGACGGTTAGCTACAATGCAGGTACAGCAAGAGCCCCAGATCATATTTTTACCGCAAGTCTTCAAGTTGATCTTTATGATCCTGAATATACAGATGCATGGAAGCAAGGATTTTTTATGCAAAATCCGGATAAGAAAATTCTCATGAAAAGTGATTATTTAAGAAAGGAAGCGGAATTGTATATTAATTATATCTCTCAGGGCGAGTCTGTAAGCAGCAATAAATTCATGACGAAATCTTTAAAAGAAATTAACCAGGGAGGTCTTTTTTTAAATGATTGGGTATATGAACAAACGACTGAACTGATTAAAAAAGGGAAGCTTGTTGGCTTATTGGGAGGAGATCACAGTACGCCATTTGGTTATTTCCGAGCCATTGCTGATCAATATCCTGATTTTGGCATTCTTCAAATTGATGCACATTGTGATTTGAGAAATGCTTATGAAGGATTTGATTTTTCTCATGCATCAATAATGTTCAACGCGCTGGAGAAAATTCCTGCTTTGTCGAAGCTTGTACAAGTTGGCATAAGAGATTATTGTGAAGAGGAGTTAGATTATATTAAGAATAGCAATGGGAGAGTCGTTACCTATTTCGACCGAGATATCAAACATCGTTTATACGAAGGCGATAGTTGGAAAAAAATTGTTGATGAAATAGTGAGTCATCTTCCACAACATGTTTTTGTAAGTTTTGATATTGATGGATTGGATCCTAAATTATGTCCACATACTGGAACGCCTGTGCAGGGCGGTTTTGAGACAGAACAAATATTTTATCTGTTGAATAAAGTTCATCAGGCAGGCAAAAAAATTGTCGGATTCGATTTGAATGAAGTAGGAGTTAGTCATGATGAATGGGATGAGAATGTAGGAGCCAGAGTGTTGTATAAATTATGTAATCTATTAACCGCTAGCAATCCTGTAAATGGATAAATTTTCAATCATATTACCTAACGAAAAGAAAGGGACGTATAAAATTTTAACCATTTTAATTTCCGTGATTAATATTGTTGGATTTACGTACTTATCAACCCGTGTTGCTGCAGATAGTAGTGTTCATACCTTGTCATCAATAGGAGGAGCTATAATATTTACCCCACTTATCTCGTATTTTTTTTACAAGAAAGGCAGAGAAACTAATTTCTTTCATATTGTATTTAGTTTCTTTTTAGCTTCAATTTTTTGGATGCTAGTTGGGTTTTATTTGATAGGCTTTTTACTTTTAGTTTTTTCGATTATGGGGTACATTACTATGAGGAAATTGAAAATTGATTTTTGTGTAGATTTTATTTCTTATCCTTCATTACCCCGAAAAAAAATGGAATGGAATGAAGTATCTAATTTGATTTTGAAAGACAATATTCTTACAATCGATTTTAAAAACAATAAATTGATTCAGCATACCATCAATGAAAATGAAAATAAAGGTTTAGATGAAACAGCATTCAATACTTTTGTTCAACAACAATTAAACAACATCACGCAATCTTAATTTTAACCTGCATGAGCATTTTAAATGAATCTCCTTATCTGATGTACTCTGATGGTAATGGTAATATTTTTGAAGATACCAGCTTATATGTTGTAGGCAGAAGCGGGTGGGATGCGTATCCTATTGCAGTGGAGGATTGGATTGAATTGCCAGAGGGCGGACAATTATATGAATTGCCAGGCAGAAGAGGAATAGGTATTGATGTGGAAACAGGGGATATGCGTTTGTGCGAAAAGGGTTGGGCGGTTGCAGCTTTTATTCCTCCTGCACACACAGGTTTGTATATGGCTGCTTATGAAACTTTGCCTGATGCGCCTACATTGCCTTTGTTTTGTTACACTGCAGCAGGTTGGTTTAATGACCAGTTATTTGTTCCTGCAGTAAGAATTGAAATCGATATTCGTCAAGAAGCTGCAGGATATGATGATGACCAAATTGAAAAAGGGCATGATCATTTATTAGCGGCGTTTCCCCATAACCGTTTGGTTAAACATTTAATGGAAAATTGCTGTATGACTTATACTTGTCCTGCTGCAAGAAATCTGGCTTTGGGCAGATGGGAATGTCCTGTTCCGGTATCACCTGCATGTAACGCCAATTGTATTGGTTGTATTTCCTTTCAGCCTGAAGAAGAAACTATTTTCAGTACACAAGATCGACTAACGTTTAAGCCTACTGCAGAAGAAATCGTCGAGTTTACAGTGCCCCATCTGGAATCAGCTCCTTTTCCTATTATCAGTTATGGACAAGGTTGTGAAGGAGAACCCTTGTTGATGTGGGAAACGATTAAAGCCTCCATTATTGAAATCAGAAAACATACACAAAAAGGAAGTATTAATATCAATACCAATGGCAGCAAGCCCGATGCAGTAAAAGCTTTATGTGAAGTAGGCTTGAACAGTATCCGTGTAAGTACGAACTCTGCAAGAAAAGAGATTTATACTGCTTATTATAAGCCTAATAATTATGTATTTGAAGATTTGACGGAGAGTTTAAAAATAGCCCGTAGTTATGGCGCATGGACAAGCATAAACTATTTTGTTTTTCCTGGAATGACAGACAGTATTGAAGAGTATGAAGCTTTAAGAAAACTCATCAGAGAAACGGATCTGTGTATGATCCAGTGGCGTAATTTTAATATTGATCCCGATTGGTATTTAGAAAAAATTGATGTTCATGATACCGGAGAATGTATGGGCGTAAAACAACTGATGGAATTAATTCGCGAAGAATTTCCTAATTTAAAATTTGGGTATTTCAATCCATCCATGGAAAGAATCAAAGGGGATTATTATCAGGATTTTGCGCATTGAGCCGAAGGCGGTTTCAAAGGTTTAATAGTTTAAGGTTTAATAAGTTGACTTTGCGTTACTTTGCGCCTTTGCGTCTTTGTGGCAATATTTAGTTGATTGGTTGAAAGGTTGATTGTTTAATTTGAGATTTTGTTGATTTGAAGATTCTCAGGACAACAAACAATAAACCACAAACAATCTTTTAAACAAATTGAACCTCCCAAACCTCCCAAACATTTTCATCCTACTTCAACGTTTCCCCTAGCCACTTGTAAAATTCATTCTGCCAAACCATTGCATTTTGAGCACTCATCACCCAATGGTTTTCGTCTGGCAGATAAACTAATTTGCTTTTAATGCCTCTTAATTGAGCCGCCTGAAAAGCCTGTAACCCTTGCTCAATAGGAACGCGATAATCTTTTCCTCCCTGATAAATAAGAATAGGTGTATTCCATTTGCTCACCATTTCACTCGGGCTATTTCTGATCATGCCTCTTTGAACATCAATTTTTTCTCTTTCCCAATATCTGCCACCAAATTCCCAGTCTACAAACCAAAGCTCTTCTGTTGTACCAGCCATGCTTCTTAAATCAAAGACGCCATCATGGGCAATGAATGTCTTGAATCGGTTATTATGAATTCCTGCAAGGTAAAATACAGAGTACCCACCATAACTAGCGCCAACGCATCCACGCTTTGCCGTATCCACGTATTTTTCTTTACTGATATCATCTATAGCGCTTAAATAATCTCTCATCACCTGACCGCCCCAGTTTTTGCTGATAGATTCATTCCACACTGTTCCATGTCCTGGCATTCCTCTTCTATTAGGCGCAATAACGATATAGCCATTTGCTGCCATCAGTTGAAAATTCCAGCGGAAGGAATAGAACTGGGTTAGTGCAGACTGCGGTCCACCCTGACAATACAATAAGGTTGGATATTTTTTGGTGGAATCAAAGTCAGGAGGATAGATCACCCAGGCCAGCATGTCTTTTCCATCAGTAGTTTTAATAAAACGTTTTGAAATAGGACTCATTTTTATTTTGCCATACTGGTCATCATTAACGTGAGTTAATTGTTTCATGTTGCCTGTCGTAAGATCAACAGTATATAATTCAGCAGCATGGTTCATATCTGTTCTGCTTACAATTAATTTGTTAGCAGATTGGCCAATAATACCGCTGATATCAAAATCTCCTTTAGTAATTTGACGAACTACAGGCATCATTTTTGTTAGGCCTGGATAATTTACTTCAAACAATTGTAAGGTGCCATCAATAGGTGCGTAGAAATAAATTTTAGACCCATCATCACTCCATTTAAATCCTTCTACATGTATTGCGTCATT
>CALQJH020000068.1 GCA_943330835.2 Candidatus Kuenenia stuttgartensis | reverse complement strand
TAGCATCGGGCATATTGGTTGCACATCATTTTATCCTTCCAAAAATCTCGGTGCGTTTGGAGATGGCGGCGCTATTTTTACTGATGATGATGCTTTGGCTGATCAACTTCGCATGATTGCTTCTCATGGACAAAGCAAGAGATATTATCATGATGTTGTTGGATGTAATTCCAGGCTCGACGCTTTACAAGCTGCGATACTTGATATTAAGCTGACTCATTTGGATGAGTATATTGTTGCCCGTCGAAAAGCCGCTGATTTTTATGATAAGGCATTCAGCGGGCATGCTAAAATAGAAGTGCCATTCAGAGATAACAATAATAAACATGTTTTTCATCAATATACTTTAATTATTAATGATGCAAACAGAGATGAGTTGAGCCAGTTTTTAACTGAACAAGGCGTTCCTAATATGATTTATTATCCTGTGCCTGCTCATCGCCAAAAAATGTTTGATGCATTTGGAGGAAGTGATTTTAATCTTCCAACAACTGACTGGCTTACAGAAAGAGTAATCTCTTTGCCAATACACACAGAATTGGATGAGGAACAACAACAATTCATTTGCAATAAAGTATTATCTTTCTTGGGATAGATTATTCAAATAAAAACACAAACTGATGAAGATTGCAGTTATCGGAACAGGATATGTTGGATTAGTAACAGGAACTTGTTTCGCTGAAACGGGAAATAATGTTATTTGTGTGGACATCGACAAGAATAAAGTAGACAAATTATCAAGCGGACAAATTACCATATTTGAACCCGGATTGGAGAAATTATTTCTTCGCAATCAAAAAG
Source organism: Candidatus Kuenenia stuttgartensis (assembly GCA_943330835.2). The sequence goes on along the minus strand of CALQJH020000068.1, from coordinate 8,019 downwards.
AAGGAAGATTGCATTTTACAACTTCATTGGAACAAGCCATTGAAAATGCGGTAATTATCTTTCTTGCTTTACCTACTCCGCCAGGAGAAGATGGAAGTGCAGATCTATCTTATATTTTAGGTGTTGCAAAACAGTTAGGCAAATTATTAAAGCCTTCCGATTATAAAGTTATTGTTGATAAAAGTACAGTTCCTGTAGGCACGGCTGAAAAAGTCAATGCTGCTATATTGTCGTCTGCCGCAACCAATATCGAGCAATCATTTGATGTGGTGAGTAATCCTGAGTTTTTACGGGAAGGGGTAGCTGTAGATGATTTTATGAAGCCAGATAGAGTGGTTATTGGAACAACATCAGAAAAGGCAATGAAGATCATGAATGATTTGTATGCGCCGTTTGTACGCCAGGGTAATCCATTGATTTTTATGGATGAGAAATCTGCAGAGCTAACCAAATATGCTGCTAATTCTTTTCTTGCTGTGAAAATAACCTTCATGAATGAAATTGCACAGCTTTGCGAAAGACTGGGTGCAGATGTAGATATGGTTCGCAGAGGAATTGGAAGTGATGAGAGAATTGGAAGAAGATTTTTATTTCCAGGTATTGGATATGGTGGAAGTTGTTTTCCTAAAGATGTACAAGCTTTAGCAAAATCTTCAGACGAAGTGAAGTATGATTTTAAAATTTTAGATGCAGTGATGGAAGTAAACGAATTGCAGAAACTACATCTGATTCCGAAAATTGAAAGTTATTTTAATGGCGATTTGAAAGGGAAGCATCTTGCAATATGGGGCCTTGCTTTCAAACCCAATACAGATGATATCAGAGAAGCTCCGGCTTTTTATATGATTGAGTCATTGTTGAAAAGCGGCGCTACTGTTTCAGCATTTGATCCGGAAGCCATGCAGAATTCCAAACAGGTACTGGGAGATAGTATTCAATTTGCTGAAAATCAATATGACAGTTTGAAAAATGCTGATGCTTTAATCATTGCAACAGAATGGAATGAATTTAGAGCACCTGATTTTGAAAAAGTTTCTGGCTTACTTAAAAATAAAGCCATTTTTGATGGCAGAAATTTATTTGATCTTCAACAAATGAATGATCTAGGCTATCATTATGAAAGCGTAGGCAGAAAAAAAATTGCTCAACCATAAATTAAAATATTTTCAAGTGAGAAAAAAAAGAATTTTAATTACGGGTGCTGCTGGATTTCTGGGATCACATTTGTGCGACAGATTTATACGAGAGGGTTTCGAAGTACTAGGCATGGACAATCTTATTACGGGAGATTTAAAAAACATTGAGCATCTTTTTAAATTGAAAGAGTTTGTGTTTTACAATCATGATGTGTCAGAATTTATTCATGTTCCCGGGGAGTTGGATTATATTCTTCATTTTGCATCACCGGCGAGCCCGATTGATTATCTTAAAATACCTATTCAAACATTGAAAGTGGGTTCCTTGGGAACGCACAATTGTTTGGGTTTAGCCTTGGCAAAAAATGCCCGCATTCTGGTTGCAAGTACAAGTGAAGTTTATGGTGATCCTTTGGTACATCCACAAACAGAAGAATATTGGGGGAATGTAAATCCAGTGGGTCCAAGAGGTGTATATGATGAAGCCAAGCGTTTTCAGGAAGCGATTACAATGGCCTATCACAATTTTCATCATGTTGAAACAAGAATTATTCGCATTTTCAATACTTATGGTCCTCGCATGAGATTAAATGACGGCAGAGCATTACCAGCATTTATTGGCCAGGCTTTAAGAGGAGAAGATCTGACTGTATTTGGAGATGGAAGTCAAACAAGAAGTTTTTGTTATGTAGATGATCTTGTAGAAGGAATATACAGATTGCTTTTGAGCGATTACGCGTTGCCGGTAAATATTGGAAATCCGGATGAGATTTCCTTGAAGGATTTTGCAGAAGAGATACTAAAGTTAACCGGAGCCAATCAGAAGATTGTGTACAAGCCATTGCCAGAGGATGATCCAAAGCAACGGAAGCCAGATATTACAAAAGCTAAAGAGCTATTGGGATGGGAACCAAAGGTTGACCGCGCAGAAGGATTGAAAATTACTTATGATTATTTTAAAGGGTTATCAACAGAAGATTTGAATAAGCAACCATTGGAATTCATTAGTAGAAAATATTGATGTAAAAAAATGAGCATGATGTATCAAGATTTATTAGACAAAAAAAAATCCTTAGCTGTTATTGGGTTAGGTTATGTAGGTCTTCCTATTGCACTTGAATTTGCAAAAAAAATAAAAGTTATTGGATTTGATATTAATGCTGAAAGAGTAGAAATGATGCGTAAAGGAATAGATCCTAGTCAGGAACTGGAGTCAAGTGCTTTTGAAAATTGCGACATTAGTTTTACAAATGATTTATCCGTTTTAAAATCAGCTAACTTCTTTATCGTTGCTGTCCCTACACCTGTAGATGATCATAATGTACCTGATTTGGTTCCTGTACAAAGAGCAAGTGAAACAATTGGGAAAGTAATTAAGATAGGTGATTATGTTGTTTTTGAAAGTACCGTTTATCCAGGATGTACTGAAGAAGATTGTGTTCCCATTATAGAAAAAATATCAGGATTGAAAATGATAACAGATTATAAAATCGGTTATTCACCAGAGCGCATTAATCCAGGAGATAAACTACACACGATTAGTACAATTATTAAAGTAGTAAGCGGATGTTGCGATGAAAGTTTAGAAACCATTGCCAAAGTATATGCCTTGGTGGTTAAGGCAGGGGTGCATAAAGCATCTTCTATAAAAGTTGCAGAAGCAGCAAAAATTATTGAAAATACTCAACGCGATTTAAATATTGCTTTGATGAATGAGCTTTCTATCATCTTCGATAAAATGAATATTAACACGTACGAAGTGTTGGAGGCAGCTGGTACTAAATGGAACTTTTTAAAATTTCAACCTGGATTGGTGGGTGGTCATTGTATTGGTGTTGATCCTTATTATTTAACACATAAGTCTAAAAAACTAGGGTACGAAAGCCAAGTGATTTTAGCAGGAAGGGTTATTAATGATGGGATGGCAGAATATGTAGCCAAAAAGGTTTTGCAATATATTATACAGAACAACGGCGATGTTAAAAAAAGTAAAGTCTTGGTAATGGGTGCCACTTTTAAAGAAAATGTAAGCGACATCAGAAACAGTAAAGTGGCAGATGTAGTTAAAGAATTGAAATCCTTTTCCTTAAATGTTCATGTATCTGATCCAAATGCAGATAGCAAAGAGTTAATGCACGAATACGGATTTGAGTTGATCAGCCAGATTGCTGATGATTATGATGCTGTAATTGTAACTGTACCACATGATGAATATAAAAATCTGGATGATGCTTATTTTGTTTCTATAACAAAAGAAAAAGCCATTATTGCAGATTTAAAAGGAACTTATCGCGGGAAGATTAAAAATAGAATCTACTGGAGTTTATAATAAATCATTTTTCACCAACATTATTTAATGTCTGATCATATTTTTCATAAAATCAATTTAGCTGACTATAATTTTTTAGTTACCGGTGGTGCAGGATTTATAGGGAGTCATATTGCCGAATATTTATTGAAAAATGGCGCGAAGAAAGTGAGGGTTTTAGATAATATGGTAAATGGTTTCGAAAATAATTTAGCTGTGCTCAGCGCCTACGATTCTTTCGAATTTATGGAAGGAGATATCAGAAATCTGGAAACCTGCATGAAAGCAACTGAGGGAATTGATTATGTAAGTCACCAGGCTGCATTAGGTTCTGTGCCAAGGTCAATTAAAGAGCCAGTGTATTTCAATGAAGTAAACGTAAGCGGTTTTGTAAACATGTTAAATGCCGCAATCGAAAATAAAGTCAAATCCTTCGTATATGCATCATCGTCATCTGTATATGGTGACGAGCCTACGCTTCCTAAAATAGAGAGCAAAATCGGGAATTGCTTATCTCCTTATGCCGCAACAAAAAAAACGAATGAATTGTATGCCCAGGTTTTTGCAGATGTTTATGGATTGAAACTAATGGGATTTCGGTATTTTAATATTTTTGGCCCACGTCAAGATCCGGATGGGCCTTATGCGGCTGTTATACCTTTGTTTGTAAAAGGAATAATGAAAAATACAGCTGTTTATATTAATGGTGATGGCGAGCAAACAAGAGATTTTACCTACGTTGATAACGCCGTTCAAATAAATATCAAAGGAATGCTTTCCGAAAATAGGGATGCATTTAATAAAGTATATAATGTTGCCATAGGCGAATTTTATTCAGTAAATCAATTATATAATTCTTGCGCGTTGCACTTAAATAGTGAGTGGAAGCCTATTCATCGTGCACCACGCGCTGGAGACATTAGAAATTCATTGGCCGATATATCTTTGGCTAAATCATTGTTGAATTATGAGCCAGTCAAAAAATTTGAACAAGGATTAATGGAAACCGTAAATTATTTTAAAGAAGTATATTCATAATTATTTTTATGCCATTTATTAAAACAGATTTTCCTGGGTTGTTGATTTTTGAACCTAAAGTTTTTGAAGACAGTCGTGGTTATTTTTTCGAAAGCTATAATCAAAACACATGCGCAGAATCAGATATGCATACAAAATTTGTTCAGGATAATCAGGCAAAATCTATATATGGCGTTGTAAGAGGCATGCATTATCAATTGAATCCTTCAGCTCAAACGAAATTTATAAGAGTATTAAGCGGAACCATTTTAGATGTGGTTTTAGATATCAGAAAGGGGTCGCCAACTTTTGGACAACATTTTTCTATTCAACTTTCTGGTGACAATAAAAGACAATTGTATATCCCACATGGTTTTGCGCATGGCTATGCTGTATTGAGCGAAACGGCCGAAGTGTTTTATAAATGTGATTCTTTTTATGATAAAAATTTAGAGGGGGGTATTCAATTTTACGATCCGGCATTGAATATCGATTGGATGATTCCTGCTGACAAACAAATCATCTCAGATAAAGACAAATTGCATCCAACATTTGAGCATTGTGTCAATAATTTCATTTTTACTCAATCTTGAAACTATGACAAATCATAAAAAAATATTAGTTACAGGAGCAAATGGGCAGTTGGGTAATGAATGCCGCAAATTAGCAGCAAAAATTACTGATAATACATTTGTATTTACTGATGTGAACGAACTTTCTATTACTGATGCTCAAGCTATTGAAAATATTTTTTCAAAAAATAATTTTGATTATTGTATAAATGCCGCTGCTTATACCGCAGTAGATGCTGCAGAAAAAGATGATGCAACTGCACTTGCCATAAATGCAACGGCTGTTGGTTATCTTGCCGCCGCTTGTAAAAAATACCATTGTCAGTTGATACACATTTCAACTGATTATGTTTTTGACGGGGAAAATAAAAATGGTTACAACGAAGAAGATCAAACTGCTCCGATCAATGTGTATGGCACAACAAAACTTGAAGGAGAAAAATTAGCCATGCAGTTAGACCCTAAATCTATAGTGATTCGAACTTCCTGGGTTTACAGCTACTTTGGAAAGAATTTCGTGAAGACCATGATGAAGTTGATGCAAGAAAGGCCGGAGATAAGTGTAGTTGATGACCAGATAGGGAAACCTACTTATGCTGCTGATTTAGCAGCCGCAATTTTTAAAATAATTTTTGATTACGAAAGTCCACAGCCTGGCATGTATCATTTTGCCAATGAAGGCGTTATTTCATGGTTTGAATTTGCAAACGCAATAAACGAAATTGGCGGATACCATTGTAAAATACATCCAATTCCATCTAGCGCGTATCCTGTTCCTGCCAAACGGCCTCATTATTCTATATTAAATGCCAGCAAAATAAAAGATACTTTTTCGCTTAATATTCCACAATGGAAATATAGTTTACAACAATGTATGTCGTTGTTGAAAGAACTATAACATTCCTTTAAAATTCCTACATGAGTTTATTTACAACGCCAAGTCGTATTATCGTCACCTGCAGTAATCGATTGTCTCTTTATTTACAACAGGAAGTTATAGATCTTGGTTTTACTCCAGTGAGAATTTTTAAAACTGGAGTAGAACTATTTGGTAGCATGAATGATTGTATCAAGCTTAATATCAACCTCAGAACTGCGAGTCAGGTTTTGTTTTCATTAAAAGAATTTACTGCATATAATGCGAATGATTTGTATAAAGAATTAGTAAATATTGAATGGGAAAAAATAATTCCTGCAAATGAATATTTTTCTATAAGCAGTAATGTAAGTAATGAAACTATTACTAATAATTTATTTGCCAATGTAAAAGTGAAGGATGCGATTGCGGATAGGTTCAGAGAAAAAACTGGTCAACGACCAGATTCAGGCCCAGAGCTTAATGCAGTAGTTATACATTTATATTGGAAGGAAAGTATAGCGGAAATATTTATTGATACCAGTGGAGAAACCCTGTCAAAGCATGGGTATAGAAAAATCCCTGGTAAAGCACCAATGCTGGAGTCCTTAGCAGCAGCTAATTTATTGGCTTTAAAGTGGGATCGAAAATCTGCCTTTATCAATCCTATGTGTGGTTCGGGAACAATTGCAATAGAAGCGGCATTGCTGGCCACGAATCGAATGCCTGGCTTATATAGAAATAATTATTCGTTTATGCATTTATGTGAGTATGATGAATCTGTTTATTTTCAGTTATATAAAGAAATGGAATCTAAAGTGGTTTCTCAACTTGATATAAAAATAATCATGTCTGATATTAGTGAAGATGCCGTAAATATTTCTAAAGTAAATGCTGGTATTGCCGGCGTTGAAGATTTAATTACGTTTGAAGTATGTGATTTTGCGGAAACAACAATTCCTGAAGATAATCCTGGTGTGATTTATTTTAATCCAGAGTACGGAGATCGTTTGGGCGATGAAATTGAATTGCAGGAAACCTACGGAAGAATGGGAGATTTTCTAAAACAAAAATGTAAAGGTTATTGGGGATATATTTTCACCGGTAACTTAGAACTTGCAAAAAAAATCGGATTAAAGCCTAAGAGAAGAATAGAGTTTTATACGGGAAAAATTGATTGCCGTTTATTTGAGTATGAATTGTATGCGGGGAGTAGGGAAGTGAGGGATTAGTTGATTGGCTGGCTGGTTGATTAGGGGGATTTGTTGATAAGATGATTTTGTAGCCCACGGTTTAAACCGTGGGCTAATTATTTTAAATGATATGTTTATCAATTAGAAACCCATCTTCGCCTTCAAATTAGCATCAATGGCGTCTAAAAATTCTTCTGTGTATAAATAATGTGCTCCATGAGAAACTTTATTGCCATGAATACATACGGCTAAGTCTTTTGTCATTTTGCCGCTTTCAACTGTTTCAATACAAACTGCTTCAAGCGCATTACAAAAATCGATTAACTCCTGGTTGTTATCCAATTTTCCACGGAAGGCCAAACCTCTTGTCCATGCAAATATTGATGCGATTGGATTGGTGCTGGTTGGTTTTCCTGCCTGGTGATCACGATAGTGACGAGTTACAGTTCCATGAGCTGCTTCTGATTCCATAGTTTTCCCATCAGGAGTAACTAATACAGAAGTCATTAAACCTAATGAACCAAATCCTTGAGCTACAGTATCTGATTGTACATCGCCATCATAATTTTTACAAGCCCAAACAAAATTACCATTCCATTTTAAAGCGCTGGCCACCATGTCATCAATCAACCGATGTTCGTAAGTAATACCTGCAGTTTCGTATGCAGCTTTGAATTCATTCTGATAGACTTCTTCAAAAATGTCTTTGAATCGGCCATCGTATTTTTTTAAAATGGTGTTTTTTGTAGAAAGATATAAAGGCCATTTTTTACTTAAAGCCATATTGAAACAACTTCTTGCAAATCCATAAATACTTTCATCAGTATTATACATGGCCATTGCTACACCATCTCCTTTATAATTATAGACTTCAAATACTTGTGCTTCTCCTCCGCCTTCTGGAGTGAAAGTCATGGTTAATTTTCCTTTTCCTTTG
>CALQJH020000067.1 GCA_943330835.2 Candidatus Kuenenia stuttgartensis | reverse complement strand
GGTCCTGGGTTCGAGTCCCAGCCAGTTCACAAGGAAGGTTTTACAGCAATGTAAAGCCTTTTTTTATGCTTTAGAATGAAGGGATTCTGCATTTTGGGGTTTATATTTTTACTTCTTTGTTTCAGTTATGTTACACCCGCAAAAAAAAATAAACTTATGGGGTGTAACAACATTTCAATTTCTTTGGAATTAACTATAAAAAATTAACTGAACTTCAATGAAAACAAAAGCCAAGATAATTAGCAAATAAAAAAGGATAAAAGAAGATTTGCATCCGCTTTTATCCTTGCTATAAATAATTCTAATTTTTCTATCTTCCCATCCATCCACCATCAATAGTAAGAATGGTGCCATTAATATAATCAGAAGCAGGAGAGGATAAGAATACAAATCCTCCGGCTAAATCCTCAGGGGTTCCCCAGCGGTTTGCAGGTATCCGAGATAGAATAGCTGCGCTTCTTTCAGGATCAGCTCTTAATGCAGTGGTGTTGTCAGTTGCAATATATCCAGGTGCGATACCATTTACAGTAATTCCTTTTGAGGCCCACTCATTTGCAAATGATTTTAGAAGCGAAGATATAGCTCCTTTACTTGCAGCATATCCAGGTACAAAAACGCCTCCTTGAAAACTTAATAAGGAGCAAGTGAAAACGATTTTGCCGTAATTGTTCTCCAGCATTTTCTTTCCGATTTCGCGGGTGATGATGAATTGAGCATTAAGATTGATATCGATTATCATATCCCAGTATTCATCAGAATGTTCCGCCGCAGGAGCGCGCATAATGTGCCCTGCATTATTAATGAGGATATCAATACGAGGATGATCTGCTTTTACTTTGTCTAAAAAAGCATACAAAGATTCCCTGTTTGTAAAATCAGCTTCATAAGCGTAGAATTTTCTTCCTGCTTGATTTACTGCCAATTCTACTTCGCTACCAGAAGCGGGCATTTGATTGCTGACCCCAATAATATCAGCGCCGTTGTTGGCTAATTCTATGGCAATCGCCATTCCTATCCCTCTGTTACAGCCTGTAACTAGAGCTATTTTATTATCTACTCTGAAATTTAGCATGGTAATTTATTATTGAAGTGATTTAATATTAACAGGATCCATATCTGTAAAAGAAATATTCTCTCCGGCCATTGCCCAAATAAAAGAATAAGCTGCAGTAGCAACGCCACTATGTATACTCCATGATGGAGACACAATGCCTTCTTCATTATTAAGAAACATATGTCTTGTTTCATGAGGTTCGCCCATGAAGTGTATTACTCTTTGAGTTTCTGGGAGGTCGAAATAGAAATAGGCTTCCATTCTGCGATCATGTAAATGTGATGGCATGGTGTTCCAGATACTGCCTGGTTTAAAGTTGGTAACTCCAAGCATCAATTGACAACTTTTTAATCCTTCTGTGTGTACATATTTATTGATCGTTCTGTGATTTGCAGTTTCTGCACTTCCCATTTCTGCAGGTGTCGCATCTACTGCTTTCATTAATTGGACAGGGTGTTCTGCATGAGCTGGACAAGAGAAGAAAATAAATTTTGCGCCATTGCCTTCAAAAGAAATATTTTTTTTGCCTTTCCCAATGTATAAGCAATCTAATTTGTCGATAGAGTAGTTTTCGCCATCTACACTAATACTACCGGCAACGCCTATATTAATTATGCCCATTTCTCTTCTGTCTAAAAAGTTTTCGCTTTTTAATTGGTCGTAAGTTTCCAATTTTAAAGAAGATGATGGAGTAGCAGCACCTACAACCATTCTGTCGTAGTGCGTGTATACGCAATTGATTTTACCCATTTCTACTAATTTATCAAGCAGAAATTTTTCTCTGATTTGTTGTGTGTTGTACTTGACGAAGTCTTCTGGATGAACAGCGTGAATGATTTTCATTTTTTTATTGTTTTTTATTATTTAAAAATTAAGGATTGAATATTAGGACTTAGTATTTACGCCTCTTTTTGAGGATTCTCTAATAAATAATTTGGGCTTAACGATGATTTCTTTTTCTGACATGTCGGTATCTCCATGAAGCATTTCGATAAACAATTTAGCTGTGGCTTTGCCCATTTCAAACGCAAACATTTCTACGCTTGTGATGGTTGGCGTTACAAGTTTTGTGATGGGTTCATTATTGAATCCTACTAATCCAATGTCTTTTGGAATTCTCAATCCCATCTCTTTTATAGCAAGCATAGCGCCAATGGCTAAACGATCGCTGATGGCGAAAATGGCATCAGGTCTGTTTTTCATAGACAGCAATTCTTTTGTTGCCATATAAGCATAGTCCTGATTGAAATCGCAATGGATAACTAAATTTTTATCTGCTTTCTGTTTATTTAGTTTTAATATTTGGAAATAACCTTCTTTACGCTCGTTACTGATATTAAGATTCTCTGGCCCTGCCAATAGTGCAATTTTTTTATATCCCTGATCGATTAGATGTTGTGTAGCAATTTTCCCGCCTTCCAGATTATCTAATCTAACTTTTGGCACACTGATGCTATCGATTACTCTGTCAAATAAGACAAGAGGTATTTTTTTGGATTGTATTTTTTTAATGTGCTCAAAAATCATTGTTTCGCTGGAAACAGAAATAATAAAGCCATCTACTAAGCTTTCTAGAAGTCGTTTTGTATTCACCATTTCTCTGCCAAAACTTTCATTGCTTTGACATACCATCACCGTGTAACCCGCTTCCAAAGCTACTTCGTCAATGCCTTTTACCATTGTTGCTAAGACATAATCCAAATTGGGAATAATAAGACCAATTGTATTGGTTTGCTTTTTTAATAAGCTTAATGCCAGTTTGTTGGGCTGGTAATCCAGTTCTTCAGCAAGTGCTTTAACAGCTTTCCTGGTTTCTTCACCTACATCAGGTGCGTCTCTAAGTGCTCGGCTAACTGTAGATATTGAAATCCTTAAAGCAAGTGCAATATCTTTAATGGTAGTTTGTTTTTCCATTGCGCGTAAAATTAGTAATTGTTTATGACAATCCCCTATAAAATGCCGGTACCCTTGCCGGCATCGTTATCACCTCTCTATTTTGATGTTTGTGTATATAATGTGTCGATAAATTAGATAGTTTCTACTAAACAGTATTAAATTTTAGATAAAATAGAATCTCTTTTTGAAGAACAACTGACTATTTGCGGATAATATTACATTGTCTATTGTCATACATTAACACTTTTATGATAGATATTTACAACGGGTTGATCTTGCTTGCTGCTTAGGCCAATAATTCCCGAAAAATGTTATCCTTTATCGATGAAGAAAATATTAACCATAATAGTTTTTATTAGCCAAACATTGGTTGCACAACAGCATCCAATTGCTTTTGCCACTAAGGCCGAATTGAAGGCTGTATATAATGATTTACACAGCAACTCTTTATTGAATGTTTCTTTTGAGCGTATCAAAAAGGAAGTAGATCCTTTTTTAACAAAAGACATTGATGTTCCTTTTCCAAAAGATGCTGCCGGGGGATACACGCATGATCAGCACAAATCAAATTACTTGTTGTTGTATAATGCAGGATTGTTGTATCAAATCACCTCCGAAAGAAAATATGCTAATTTGGTGAAATCAATTTTCTTGAAATATGCAGCATTAAATCCTACTTTAAAAAATCATCCCCAAGCTACAAGTACTTCTCCTGGAAGATTGTTTTGGCAAGCATTGAATGATGCGAATTGGTTGGTCTATGCCGGAATGGCGTTTGATTGCATACATGATTATTTAACAGTTGCAGAAAGAAAACAAATTGCAGATGGTGCTTTCAAACCGCTGGTAGAATATTTCACAAAAGATCAAAAAAATTGGTTCAACCTTATTCATAACCATGCCGTATGGGCTTGTGCTGGAGTGGGCATCGTAGGTATTGCTACAGATAATGAAGAATATCTTAAAATGGCTTTATATGGAACAGAAAAGGATGGTAAAGCTGGATTTATAGCACAACTAAATGGATTATTTTCTCCCGATGGATTTTATCACGAAGGCCCTTACTATACTAGATATGCATTGCTACCTTTTTATCTTTTTGCTAATGCGATTCAACAAGTAAAACCTTCGCTTGGTATCTTTCAATATAGAGATAAAATCTTGAAAAAAGCATTAGATGTTGCTTTAAATCAAACGAATCTAACCGGAGAATTTTATAGTTATAATGATGCGTTAAAAGACAAAACCTATATTTCAAATGAAGTAGTGGTAGCTATTGATATAGCCTGGCAAGCTTATGGTTTTGATTCTTCTTATCTCGCCATTGCTAAAGCGCAAAATAGAGTGATTTTAAATAAGGGTGGCGCGGACATTAGCAAGAAAATAATTTCTTTAAAAAACGCGTTGACTTATCAGTACCATTCTGCAGAATATACAGATGGGGAGAAAGGTGATTTCGGTGGTGTTTCTGTTTTGAGAAATGGCAAAGACAATGAGTTAGCTTCTCTGATTTTCAAATATACTTCCCATGGATTGTCTCATGGTCATTATGATAAGTTGAATATTCAATTTTATGATAAGGGTAATGAAATTCTACAAGATTACGGAGCTGTTAGATATATTAATATTGAGCACAAATGGGGAGGAAGATATTTGCCAGAAACGAATTCGTATGCACAACAAACCATTGCGCATAATACCATTACGGTAGATGAGACAAGTCATTACAATGGCAAAGAAAATATTGCAGAGTTAAATCATCCTACTAAATTATTTGGGCATATTGGCAATGGCTCTTTGCAAGTGGCATCTGCATTTGATGACAAAGCATATAGCAATGCGAAATTATTCAGAACTGAATATTTAATGAAATTACCAGGTTCCGACAAAACGCTTTTAGTAGATATTTTTAAAACCTACGCTGATACTCTTCATCAATACGATTTGCCTTTTAATTATCTCGGCACATTAATGAAAACGAATTTCAAATACACCAGTTGCAATACTTCATTAACTACATTAGGTAATAAAAATGGGTACCAGCATTTATGGAAAGAAGCCTATGCAAATCATGTAGATCCATTTACACAATTCACCTTCTTAAACAATAAAACATTCTACACCATATCTTCATTAAGTGACGATACTGTGGATGTTTATTTTACAAGGATTGGAGCCAATGATCCTAATTTTAATCTAAGGCATGATCCATCTTATATAATAAGATCCTTTGGAAAAAATAAAACCTTTATTAATGCAATTGAAGTACATGGTAATTTCAGCCCTATTACAGAAATTGCCAATAATTCAGTAACCTCAGTAACGTCAATGGTTAAACTTCAGGATGATGAAGATTATACTGCAGTAGAAATCAATCTTGATAATAAGAAATTGTATATTATTCAGTGCAATAAAATTTTCGATGCTAATGCAGCACACAGTTTTTCTAATGGTCAATTTCAGGCAAAATGGAATGGTCCTTATTATGTAGAATATAATAAACAACAATTAAAATAATTATTACAATTAAACAACACAGTTATGTCAACAGTAGAAACAATGGAAATTCAAACCCAATCATTTGTTGAGAGTTCAGAAATTGAGTGGCAGCAAATGGCTGAAGGCGTTCGCCGGAAAATTTTATCGTATGATAAAAATTTAATGATGGTGAGGGTAGATTTTGAAAAAGGTGCGATCGGATCTTTGCACAAACATCCACATATTCAAATGACCAATATAGAAAGTGGTTCTTTTGAAGTGGAGATTGATGGCGTAAAAAAAGTTTTAAACGCAGGGGATGTTTTTTATGTGCATTCTAATTTGGTACATGGTGTTCTTTGTCTTGAAAAAGGGGTATTGATAGATGTGTTTAATCCAATGCGCGAAGATTTCATTTAAAGTATAAAATGGCTATTGCTGTAGCATGCTGTATCAATTTCAGATTTTCATCCCTTTGGATATTAAAGACCAAACAACAATATAAATGAAAAAGTCAATTTTATTTCTTACACTTTTGTTTTCAAGTGTGTTTATGTATGCGCAAATAACTTACTATTGGATTGGTGGACCAACAGGAGCTTCCGGGAGTGGATGGAATACTGGTTCAAATTGGAATACACAATTGGATGGATTAGGAACTACAAGAACCACACCTACAGTAGCTACTACGGATATTCTGATTGTAGATGGAAATAATATCGGTGGCGCTACACCTACAACAGGAAGTATTACCATTAAGGTTTCAGGAAGCAGTCTAATATTGAACATTAATCAATTAAAATTGATTAATAATGCAAACTTAACCTTGCAAAGAATTACAGCAGGAACAAGTACAGTAACTATTAATGGCGATAATGGGGATGATTTTGTTGTAGATGCAACTTCAAATTTAACATTGATAGGTACTGCACCTTCACCTGATTCATCTTCTGTTCGCATCATAATAGGTGCAGCGTCAACAGGTAGAGTAGGTGGTTCTGTTACTATGTCTAATTGGGGTTCTAGAATTATTACTTCAAATCCGGTTTCTGGTGGAGCGCTTATTTTTGAAAGCGGCTCAATTGCTAACGTAAATACTTATGAAGCAGGTTCGTATCCTTTTGGCTCAGGCTCATCAGGCACAGTATCTAATGCTGTGGTTTTTAATGCTGGATCAAAATTATATTACAAAGGGGGAAATTCGATTTTTTCCAATACATCAACTTTTTCTCCGATTAATTTCATTTCTGGTAGTGAATTGATAATCGCTGCTACAGTGCCAAATATCTATTGCGCCTCATCAAATTTATTTGCAGGAAGAAGATTTGCAAATCTTACTATTTCATCTGGTCAAAGTGCAGAGGTAGATATTTTTTCTAATGTAGATAATCTAACTGTTCAATCAGGTGCAACTTTAAAATTAAAAACAACCGGAGCATTCCCGATTTCTGGTAATATTATAAATGATGGTTTGTTTAAAGTGAATACTTTGTTGCCCAATGTATCAGGTACTTCTAATTTATTATTTAAAGGGAATTCAATTCAAACGGTTGGAGGAACTGGGTTGTATGATACTTTGGGTGTCATTACCGTTAGTGCAAATGCTCATGTGTTATTGAATACAGATTTGAAGTTGTTTGGATTAAACTCTTCGGGTACCAGCGCCAATACAGCTTCTGTTGTTGGAATATTGAATTTGAATAATCATGTGATTACAGGTACTACAAAGTTTCAAACACGTGAAGCTGCTAATGCCACAACAGCTGTTACTACTGGCGTAACGGGTACGAATACCCTAACCCTTGATGCCTCTGCATATAATTCATCAGCTAATACCGCCAATGTTGCAGTTGGGGTTTTGGTAACAGGAACTGGAGTGCCTGCCAATACTTATATCGTTGGTACGAGCAGTGGTACAAGCACAATAACGCTTTCTAATAATTTAAGTGATAATGTTACATCAGTAACTCTCAGTAATAATGCTGCAACATTAAAAACAGCTCACCTCAATGGTATTGATGGAGCTTTAGTTTTGTCAGGAGGATTATCATTAGGCACTGGAACTAATTATGAATTTAACGGTCCAACTAATTCACCTTTCTCACTAAGTACAAATAATATAACTGGAAACATTACTTGTAACGCCCCTATAACCACTAATAAAAATCAATCAATTGGTGGTGTACTTACATTGAATTCTGGAAATTTCACCATTAGAGCGTTAGATACCATCAGATTAAGAAATGCATACAATATAGGTGGAGCACCATTTACCAACACAAAGCACATTGTGAACGAAGTGAATGCAGGCAATATTGGTGTATTGAGAATGGACAGTATCTTATCAAATATGCTTCTGCCAATTGGTAGTTCAACTCATTATTTGCCGGTTTCTTTAAGTTATGCTAATACTACAAATGTTTATGTTTCAGCGTTTGAAGGTATAACACAAGATGCTACCATTAGTGGGACACCTTTTAGCGCAACTGAATTGCAAAAAGTGGTTAATGCGGTTTGGGATATCAAACCAACATCTAGTGCTGCAGTTGCAGATAATTTGCAATTAGGATGGGATCAGTCTTTGGAAGGAAGTATATTCACAACATTAGCTAATAGTCAGATTGGTATTATTAAAAATGACGGTACAACATGGGGGCAACCACTTTCAACAGGAGACAACAGTTTAAATACTGCAAGTTTGTCGAATGATGGTTTAGGTTTATACAGTATTGGATCATTGCAACAAACACAGATTAACAATTTTGTATTCAATACTATTCCAAATAAGACTTATGGCGATGCAGATTTCTCAAACATTGCAACTAGTCAGAATATAACTCAGCCGATCACCTATTCAAGTTCTAATACTTCAGTTGCAACAGTTTCTTCAACAGGACTTATACATATTGTTGGAGCTGGCACAACAAACATCATAGCTTCACAATTGGGAGATGGAGTATATACCGATACAAGCATATCAAGATCTTTCACTGTTGATAAAGCGAACTTGACTATCACCGCAAATAATATCACCAGAAATGAAGGTGTTGCAAATCCTGCGCTAACTGTAACGTATAGTGGATTTGTAAATGGAGAGAATAATTCCATTTTATTAACACCTGCTGTTTTAAATACGACAGCAATCATTTCTTCTACAGCAGGAACGTATCCGATTACAGTATCTGGAGCTACTGCAGCAAATTATACTATTACATTTGTAAGTGGAACCTTAACTGTAGAGGCTGTTACAGGTGCATTTACATTTAATGCTATCCCAGCTAAAACATATGGTGATGCTGATTTTTCTAACACTGCCTCAAGTCAGAATATAACTCAGTCCATAATATATACAAGTTCAAATACGGCTGTTGCTACTATTTCTTCGGCTGGTTTAATTC
>CALQJH020000066.1 GCA_943330835.2 Candidatus Kuenenia stuttgartensis | reverse complement strand
GCTACCACATCTTCAATAAATGTAAGTTCAACTGGTTGGTACAAATGCAACATAACCAATGCCACCTGCTTCGCAACCGATAGCGTATTTGTAAGTTTGGTGTATGCAAATATTGTAAATAACGATACTGCGGTTTGTAGCGGAGCGAGTATTACTTTAACTGCCACAGGTGTATCAACTTCAGCAGTAAGTTCAACACTACCAATTAATTTACGCACTGGTTTGGTGGCTTATTATCCATTTAATGGTAATGCTAATGATGAAAGTGGAAATGGAAATAATGGAACTGTAAATGGAGCGACGTTGACAACGGATAGGTATGGGAATATAGGAAAGGCCTATAATTTTAATGGGGTTGATAATTATATTACATCTAACACTTATTTTCTGAATGCAAGTTTAGCTCAAACAATTTCAATCTGGTGGCAAACTTCTGATTCGTCAAAGACAAACCAAACTTTATTCAACACAAATCCTCATACGATCGAAAATTGTGCATATCACTATTCAACAACATCACTAACTCCACCTTATGCGATTAGTTATGGAATGGGTAATGGAAATTCTGGAGTGGGAAGTTGGAATATAGCTCATAATGATACATCTCAGATTTTGAACACACCAAATACAAAAGGTAATTGGCATAATTTAGTTTGGTTAAAACAAAACACGCCAAATTGGGATTTTTATATGGATGGGAATTTAATCTACAATTTTCAATCTAGTATAAACGTAGGTTCAATTTTATCCAATATACGTTTTGGAGCAGAGAATAATGGATATCAAGGAGGGGGTGCAAATTTTAAAGGGAATTTAGACGACATAGTAATTTATAACCGCGCTCTATCTTCAACAGAAGTTCAACAACTTTACAATCAAGGAAATCTAACTTACAGTTGGTCCAACGGCGCAACAACTCCTTCAATAACGGTTACGCCTACAAGCACAACCACTTACTATTGCACAGTCAACAACGGCATCAGCAGTTGTGTGGATAGTGTAAGAGTTACGGTTAATCCTAAACCGGTTGTAACTGCAGTAACAAGCGCCAGCAGATGCGGAACAGGTACGGTTACATTATCGGCTACTACAACCACAGGTAATACCATTGATTGGTATTCGTCGGATACGGCTACAACGCCTGTAGCTTCGGGAGTAACTTCATATACCACTCCAAGCTTGTCGGCAACCAAAACTTATTTTGTAAGAGCAAGAAACACCACCACAGGTTGTGTGTCTTCAACCTCAACTCCAGTTACAGCAACCATCAATGCCATTCCTGCAGCACCAACTACAACAGGAGCGAGCAGATGCGGTTCGGGAACAGTTACATTGAGTGCAACAGTAGCAACGGGTACAAGTCCTGCATGGTATAATGTATCTACAGGAGGTACGGCATTAAGTACTTCTGCAAGTTATACCACACCAACATTAACAGCCACTACCAATTATTATGTGGCGGCAATAGGAACAGGCAACTGTGCATCGGCAACACGTAGGCTGGCAGTAGCTACCATCAACGCACTACCGGCTACGCCTACTGGCAATGATACCAGCAGATGCGGAACAGGAACAGTATCCCTTAAAGCGGCATCGGCTTCGGGAACCACTGTAGATTGGTATGCGGCATCAAGCGGAGGTACGGCCTTATTATCGGGCTCGCTTACCTATACCACACCAAGCATCAGCACTAACACTATATATTATGCTCAATCCAGAAACAGCACTACAGGTTGTGTATCGGCTACCAGAAAAGCCATTTCAGCCATTATCAATCCAAATGTAACTCCAACCTTTGCATTCATACCTTATATCTGTTCGGGCGCAACGGCTCCCATATTGCCTGCGGTTTCTACCAATGGCGTAACGGGTACCTGGAGTCCTGCGGCGGTGAACAATACAACATCGGGTAGTTATACCTTTACTCCTGCTGCTGGTCAATGTGCTTCTTCAGTAACGGTGGCGGTAACGGTAATGCCTAACGCTACACCAACATTTAATTTGCCAACGGTAATTTGCAACGGAGCAGCTGTATCTACATTACCTGCTATATCTACAAACGGTATTTACGGAAGCTGGAGCCCAGCAGTAATTAACACCACTACAACTACAATTTATACGTTTGCACCATCAGCAGGACAATGCTCCAATTCAACAAGCATTATCATCAGAGTGGACAGTATTAAAACCAATTTCTTAAGATTGGATACAATTAAAGCTTGCGGTGCATCAACAATCATCAATGCCGGTAGTGGCTTTGCAAGTTATGCCTGGAATACAGGTTCAGCAGATTCAATGATTACAGTTACAGAAACGGGCTGGTATACTTGTACGGTAAGCAATGGAAATTGTTCGGCTAAAGACAGTGTGTTTGTTAGTATTGTAAATGCAAACATCATCAACAACGATACTACTATTTGTGGTGGAAGTGTAACGTTAACGGCTAGTGGTAATTCGGTATCGTCTGCATATAATTTATTGCCTTCAAATTTGAAAAATGGTTTAGTAGGTTATTGGCCATTTAATGGCAACGCCAATGATGAAAGTGGAAATGGGAATAATGGGGTGGTTAATGGCGCAATGTTAACTGCTGACAGAAATAATAAGGGCAATAGTTCTTATTATTTCAATGGTAATAGTGACTACATTCAATTGTCAGACAATAATTTTCCTCAGGGGATAAGCGCTTACACTTTTTCTTCTTGGATTTTTATCAATGTGCCAGCAAACAATTCATGGTGTTCTATTTTATCATATGGTTCTAATGATAATACAGATAGTGATAATGGTAAATCTTGTAATTTCTTGATGACAAGCAATTCTAATCAAACTCAATTAATATCTAATGATTGGAGGAATAGAGCCAATAGAGGTTCTCTAGATTCATCGAGATATTTCAATTGTTGGCATCACGTATTATTTACTAAGCCAAGTGCTGATAGTATAGGGACATGGTATTTTGATGGTTCACGAATAGTAACTAATGATCAGATAGTCGCACCAACTAGCCCTAGAAATATTACCCTTAGCGGAATATGCAGAATAGGAAAATCAATGAATGCTACTTCGCCGTATCAATATTTTTGGAATGGTAAACTTGACGATATGATTATTTATAATCGTGTATTATCTACATCAGAAATTCAACAAATATACAATCAAGGAAATGTTACCTATAGTTGGTCAAACGGCGCCACCACACCAACCATTACAGTTTCTCCTACCACCACCACCACTTATTATTGCACAGTTAGCAATGGCATCAGCAGTTGTAAAGACAGTGTAAAGATTACAGTATCGAGTGCAGCGCCTACAACACCATTATCGATCAGTGGCCCAGTTGATGTTTGTGAGTCTATCGGATCAGATACGGCAAGTGTTCCTGTAACTTATAAAACCAATAAAGTTGCCAATGCAACAACATATACCTGGACAGTACCAACAGGAGTTATCTTATTGTCGGGTCAGGGAGATACTGTTATATCGGTAAGGTTTAGTCGTAGTTTTGTGTCTGGCAATATAACCGTAAAAGCTTCGAATTATTGTGGCAGCAGTAGTACAGCACGTACCTTAACAGTTTACAAGAGAGTGCCAACTGCACCGGCAGCCATTCAAAAAGAATTTTCGCCTGTGTCTATTGCAGCCGTTACCAATGTATGTGGCGTATCATCAGCAGTTTATCGCATTAAAAAGGTTACCTATGCTACTTCTTACAACTGGACATTAACAAGAGGAACTAATGCCACTTTAACTCACGTAAATCCATTGGGTGTAAATGATACAGCGGTAATTGTAACGTTCTTATCAAATTTCACCAAGGATACCATTTCGGTAAAAGCAGTTTCAGCATGCAGTACCACAGTGGCTAAAACAGTAGCATTGTCAGCAATTTTGGCTCCACCAGCGGTGACATCAATAGTGGCCAGTGGTAACAATTTCACACCTTGTATTGGAAATTTTGTAACCTATTCCGCTGCAGCAGCAACACCTACATCAACACAATCTGCGGTGTCTGTATTCAGATGGACAAAGCCCAATTATACCACCATCACTTCGGCTACTGCAGACAGTTCGAGCGTAACAATATTATACAACACAGGATTTATAGGCGGCAGTATTAGTGCTAAAGCGCAGTCCGCATGCGGTATTGCAGGAACAGCTAAAACAGTTACGCTGCAATATTTACCTCCAACTCCAACCAGTATAGTATCAAGTACAGGATTATACAATGCATGTATTGGAAATGTAATTACCTACACCGTTTTTGTTCCAGCTCCAACTACTGCACAAAGAGTAGCATCGGTGTATCGCTGGACAAAACCCAATTACACAACAATAGTAAGTGCAGCAGCAGATAGTTCAACCATAACCGTTAGTTTCAATACGGGATATATAGGTGGCTCATTAACAGTTAAAGGTCAAACTGCTTGTGGTGTTACAGGAACGGCTAAAACACAGGCGCTCACGCATACGGCATGTGCTACAGGAACTAAAATTGCACTTATATCAGAAAGCCAAAGTTTACAAACCAAATTGTATCCCAATCCAACCACTTTAAATTTCAATTTGAATTTGAATGGTGGATCTCAGGAAAAGGCAATCATCAAAATCATGGATTTGCAGGGTAGAGTAGTGAAGACGATGTTGGCTCATTCAATGGAAACTATTTCATTTGGTACCGATTTAAAATCGGGTGTGTACATGGTAGAAATTATGCAAGGCAAAACAAATAAAACCATCCGTGCAATAAAACTTTAAAATCAATCTTCTTCCCTTCTGAATTTTCAGAGGGGAAGAATTTTTGATGATTTACAAAAGCGCACAATTCCCTAAATTGCAACATGACTTATACCTACCTCGCATTAGGCGACAGTTACACGATAGGAGAGCAAGTGCCCTTGCATGAATCCTTTCCTTGTCAAACTGTTCAGCTTTTAAGAAATTATTTTGGAAACCAACACCAGTTTCTTTCGCCTGAAATCATTGCTAAAACCGGCTGGACAACAGATGAATTGTCTGCACAAATTTCAGCAACTACCTTTTTACCTCAATATGATTTTGTGAGTTTACTCATTGGCGTCAACAATCAATACAGAGGCAGAAGTGCAGAAAATTTTAAACCCGAGTTTGAAGCGTTGCTAAATAAAGCCATCGTATTTGCCGGAGGAAATTCTCAACATGTTTTTGTAATCAGCATTCCCGATTGGGGAAAAACGCCTTTCGCTGCAGACAGAGACATTCTATTAATTGCCAAAGAAATAGATGACTATAACAATGCCTGCAAAGAAATTACATTGGCTCATCATTGCCATTTCATAGACATCACCACTTCACAAAGAGCCGATAGCCATTTAGAAGAATTTATTGCAGAAGATAAATTGCATCCATCGGGTAAGGAGTATGCGAAATGGGCGGGGATGCTTTCGAAGAAGTTTATCTGTTTGTAGTTGGTTGTTTGTTGTTCTCTATGCGTTTTAGATTTTTTTGCCGCAGAGAAAGAAGAACGCAAAGTTTCGCAGAGATTGATTTGTTGGATGCTTCTCAATGCTCCCCTCTCTTTCAGGAGAGGGGTTGGGGGTGAGGTCTTTTAAACATTAATCCTCTCCAACATCATCCTCTCCACCTCCTCACTATCCCAAATCGATTCAATATCCTTTGTTTGCATCACTTCATCCATAATCGCTTGTTGTTGAAGTCCTCTGCTCAAAGCCTCCCTGTATCTCACTTCTGGACTAAAAGTAACTAAGCTATATGCAGGCGTCCATTTATCAGGATGCTTTGCATTGAAATGAGCTTCAATCTTTTTTTGCAAAAGAAAAACAGGATCAGCCACTTTATCTCTCATCTCTACAAAATTATTTAGGGCTAAAGTTGCAATCGCATCGCCGTCAGGTTTTCTTAAAGTTTGATATTCATTTAAAATTTCTTTCCAGTTATGCTGGTGTTTTGTAATTAATTGATTTAAAACGGAACAGTCTTCGAAGCCGCAATTCATACCTTGTCCGAAGAAGGGCACAATTGCGTGAGCTGCATCACCAATCAAAGCAAATTTATCTTCTCTGATCCATGGAAAACATTTTACGGTAACCAATGAAGACGTAGAATTAGTAAAGAATTCTTTTTCTAAATCGGGCATTAATGCAGAAGCATTTGCAAAGGTTTTATCGAAGAAAGCTCTTGCCTGTTCAGGGGTTTTCAACGATTCAAAAGAGGGGTTACCTTCGAATGGAAAAAATAAAGTACACGTGAAACTGCCATCTATATTTGGTAAAGCTATCAACATGTAATTCCCTCTCGGCCAAATATGAAGTGCATTTTTCTCCATCAAAAAAGAACCATTTTCTCCTGCCGGAATCGTTAATTCTTTATAGCCGAAGTCAATGTAGTATTGATCATATTGAAATCTGTTGTGTTGCAATTGATGAGTAAGTCTTGCTGCAGAAAAAGCGCCATCACTTCCGAATATCAAATCTTGTTTAGTAGTATGACTTATATTTTTTTCAGTATTGGTAAAATGAATTTCATTTTTTTTCCAGTCGATATGATCACATCTTTCATTAAAATGAATCTCCACTTGATGCGCTTCTGCGAGATCCATCAAGGTTTTATTTAGCTCACCTCTTGACACAGAATTGATAAACTGCTCTTCTTTTCCATAAGCTTGATATCCGGAATTTCCATCGATATGATGCAACTGACGTCCATGCATAGGAATCGCAATTTTTCTGATTTCATCCATTACGCCCACTTCTTCCAAAGCTTTTATGCCTCGGTCGCTCAAAGCCAAATTAATAGAACGTCCTGCACTCATGGATAATTTTCGCATGTCAGAACGGCGCTCATATATTTTCACTTTGTATCCTTGTTTGGATAGATAGATGGATAGCAATGAACCTACGAGTCCGGCGCCGATTATAGTTATTTCTTTTTTCATTTTATTTTAATTCAAAATGTAAAATTCAAAAGTAAAAAATAGCATTTTGACTTTTAAATTTTGATTTTTAACTTTTTAATTTATCAGACTCTCCCGCATTATTTTCCCAAAATTAAACACATCTTCAAATGAATTGTACAAAGGAACTGGAGCTACTCTAATCACATTGGGTTCTCTCCAGTCGGCAATTACAGCATTTTGTATTAAAGTATCAAATATTTTCTTCCCATTCTTTAACATAAGTATCGAAACCTGACATCCTCTTTCTGTATCATTTAATGGAGTGATGATTTCAATTAATTTCTCTGATGAATTTTTATTGATTTCATTTAAGATGAATAACAAATAACCACTCAACATTTTCCCTTTGGCAACTAAATTATGCATACCTGCTTCTGCGAAAATATCTAAAGAAGCCTTATGTGCAGACATGCTTAATACTGGTGCGTTACTCAATTGCCATCCTTCTGCAGTTGGAATAGGATGAAACTCATTGTCCATTTTAAATCGAGTGTCTTTGTCGTGTCCCCACCAACCTGCAAGTCTTGGAAGGGAAGAGTCTGATATATGACGTTGATGTATAAACGCACCTGCCACTCCGCCCGGCCCACTATTCAAATATTTATACGAACACCAGCAAGCAAAATCTACATTCCAGTCGTGCAATTCTAGATTTACATTGCCTGCAGCATGAGCCAGATCAAAACCGCAATAGGCGCCAACTTCATGAGCTGCTTTACAGATGGCTTGCATATCAAATACTTGTCCGTTGTAGTAATTGACTCCGCCAATAATGACCAATGCAGTTTCTTCTCCATGTTTTTTAATCGTATCAATAATATCGGCTAATTCAATATAGGTACTGCCTTCTTTGGGCTGTACTTCAACAATGGCCTCATCAGGATTCAATCCATGTAATTTAACTTGAGATTGAAACGCGTATTGATCAGAAGGAAATGCTTTTGCCTCACAGATGATTTTGAATCTTTTACCTGTAGGACGATAAAAGCTCGTCATTAATAAATGTAAATTGACGGTCAGCTGGTTCATGACTACAATTTCTTCGGGTAAGGCGCCAACGATAGTGCCTAAAATTTCAGGGAAAATCTCA
The DNA here is from genome assembly GCA_943330835.2 of Candidatus Kuenenia stuttgartensis. The sequence goes on along the minus strand of CALQJH020000066.1, from coordinate 809 downwards.
TGGTAACTCACCCAGGGATTCCTTGCATGAAAGTGCCCTTCAACGCCATAATTCGCCCAATCTTCCAATTCATTCAAAACATAATCCTGAGTAGTTTTTGCTTGAAGGCCTAAAGAATTTCCTGTAAAATAAACAGATTCTTTTCCATTAACCATTGGTATATAAAATTTGTCACGGAAATGTTTCAATGAATCCTGTTCATCCACTTGTCTGGCGTATTCGAGTGTATTGGAAAAGGTCATTTTGTAAGGTTAAAAGGTTTAAAAGGTTTAATAAGTTTAAAAGGTTCAATAGGTTTGTTCGGAATTAGTGGGCTCTTATTAACTCATTGAACCCATTGAACCTTTTCAACTTTTTAAACAATCATTCGATTGTTGCTATCACTTTCAATTCAATAGCAATTGGGGTTGGCAAGCTTTTCACTTCAACGGTCGTCCTGCATGCCTCAACTTCTGAAAAATAATCTGCATAAATTTTATTGTATTTAGGAAAATCGGTTTTCATGTTGGTTAAAAAAACAGTAACATCAACTATTTTATCCCAGCTGCTACCACTCGCTTCGAGCACGGCTTTCACATTTGCAAAAACTGAATGGCACTCTGCTTCGATATCATATTTTATAATATTTCCAGCCTCGTCTAATTCTAAGCCAGGTATTTTATTATCAACCGCACTTCTGCTTCCAATTCCGGAAAGAAAAAGAAGGTTGCCCACTTTTCTTGCATGAGGATAGGCGCCAAGTGGAGCGGCGGCTGTTTCGGTTTTGATTATTTCGGTTTTAGAGTTTGTGATTTGTTGGTTGTTGTTTG
>CALQJH020000065.1 GCA_943330835.2 Candidatus Kuenenia stuttgartensis | reverse complement strand
TTCTTCTGCAACACTTCCGATTTGAGTACTGAACATCAAGTTGAACTGACGAACATCTGTCCAGTTAGATGTTTTACTAATGCCACATTTTATTTTATTTGTTTCAATCAATTTTTTCAAGCCTACCATATCATCTTTTGCTAAAAGTTGATCCATTTCAGCGAGTAGATTTTCTCCGGCAGTTTTCTCCAATGTTTCTGCAAATCCTTCAATTAAATGATCTACACGATATCTTTTATTACTGTCTTTGTTATCAATCATAGGGTCGCTGAAATTATCAACGTGACCGCTGGCTTTCCAAACGGTGGGGTGCATAAAAATAGCGGCGTCAATACCCACGATATTGTCATGCATTTGAGTCATGCTCTTCCACCATTCGTCACGTAGATTCTTTTTTAACTGAGCGCCCATCTGGCCGTAATCGTAAACGGCACTTAATCCGTCGTATAATTCGGAGGATTGAAAAATATATCCATACTCTTTACAATGAGAGATGATTTCCTGAAAGTTGTTGATTTCGTTTGACATAAGGGGCAAAGATAGAAAATTAGGAATGTAAAATGGGAAATTTGGGATGTAAAATGGGGGGAGGGGGATTTTTAATAAGCTGTTTTTAAAGATGATTATCATAGCCCACCATTTAAACGGTGCATTACATGTCAATTGAGAATTTCATCACCAAAAATTCGTATTAAAACAAAAAAATCCGAGTTTTTCAACATTGAAAAATTATATACCTAAACTATTTTACATGATTATGTCACATTCTTATTATAATGTTTGGATTCATGCTGTATTTGCAACAAAAGATCGACAAGAACTTATTACTCTAGACCTTGAAGAGGTTTTGTATCCTTTCTTATACGCTGAATTTGATGAGCTAGGATGCAAGTTGAAAATTGTGAATGGTCTATCTGATCATGTTCATTGCTTATTTATGCTACAAGCACAAAAATCATACGCTGAAGTTATAAAGCAAATAAAAGGTTCATCATCTCATTACATCAATCAACATAATTTGATTCTTGAAAAATTTTCCTGGCAAAAAGGGTATGCGGTATTTTCTGTAAGTAATGCTGAGGTGGATACAATTTATGATTACATTAAAAAACAAAAATTGAAACATGAAAGTTTGGAGGAAGAGGGATTTAAATTGTGATCAATCTTTTCTAGCCCACGGTTTAAACCGTGGGCTAACAATTAAATTTCTAATAAAAAAAGCCACCAGTTATTAAAACTGATGGCCGTGTTGAAGCAATTAATCGAACACTATTTTAGCTGCAGCCTAAACTATTGCCGCAGTTTAAACATTTGTAACAAGTGCCACTTCTTACGGTGATATGGCCACATGTATTACAAGCAGGAGCATCACCTTGCATAGATTTGTTTGCTGCACTGATTCCATCCAATCCTGTTTTTGGCTTTGTAGGACTTGCATCTCTGTGAGATTTTGTTCCATCTTGATTTGAATTGCCAAGAACTCTAACTTCACTTAATTCTGGAGTTCTTTCTCCAATTGTAGGTGTAGTTTGGTCCCATGCTTCATTTCCAAGATTCCCAACTTCTGGCTTATCCAATACATGAACTAAATCTGTTCTGCCTAAATATTCATAAGCTAATGAACGGAACATAAAATCAATAATTGAAGTTGTGGTTTTGATATTTGGATGATCTACCATTCCAGCTGGTTCGAATCTGGTAAATACAAATTTCTCAACATACTCTTCTAAAGGAACACCATATTGCAATCCAATTGAAATGGCAATAGCAAAACAGTTTAGCATACTACGCATCGTAGCACCTTCTTTAGCCATATCAATGAAGATTTCTCCTAAAGTACCATCATTGTATTCTCCGGTACGAAGGAATAATGCCTGACCATTGATTTTAGCTTTTTGAGTAAATCCTCTGCGTTTAGCGGGAAGAGCTCTGCGCTCAACAATCATAGCTAATTGACGCTTTAATGAAGTGTCGGCGCTACTTTGAACTCGTTTGTTCATTTCTTCCAACAACTCATCAATAGTCAATTTGCCCATATCTACAAATCCACTTTCCTGAAGTAAAGCTTCTGCTGTAGCTTCAGTTGTTTCATCAGAAGATTTTTTCTTCTTGTCAGATTTGTTGCTTAATGGTTGACTTAATTTTGATCCATCACGGTAAAGTGCACACGCTTTCAATCCTAATTCCCAACTTAATCGGTAAGAGTCAGCAATTTCTTCGATAGTGGCTTCATTTGGAAGATTGATAGTTTTACTGATAGCACCACTTAAGAAAGGTTGAGCTGCAGCCATCATGCGAATATGACCATGCGCATGGATAAAACGCTGACCAGTTTGTCCGCATTTGTTGGCACAATCAAATACTGATAAATGCTCCTCTTTTAAATAAGGCGCACCTTCTACAGTCATGGTGCCGCAAACATAAATGTTAGCTTCATCAATTTCTTCATCACTAAATCCAAGTGCTTCTAATAAGCTCCATTCAAAATCATGGTATTGATCTGCTGTAAATCCAAGACGTTGTAAACAAGGTTCTCCTAGGGTATACACATTAAATACGAACCCGATTTCAAAAGCGCTTCCCATTGCCGCATTCAATTTTGCAATTTCTGCAGGAAGGAATCCTTTAGCAGCCAATGTTACTTCGTTGATGTATGGAGCTCCTTTTAAAGTAGCGTTTCCTTTCGCGAAATTGACAATAGTTTCTATTTCTTGCTCTGAATATTTTAAGTTTCTTAATGCTTGTGGTACACTTTGGTTGATGATTTTGAAATAACCACCACCACTTAATTTTTTGAATTTTACTAAAGCGAAATCAGGTTCAACACCAGTAGTATCACAATCCATTACTAATCCAATTGTACCTGTTGGAGCAATTACAGTAGTTTGTGCATTGCGATAGCCATTTTTTTCACCCAATTGCACTGCATCATCCCAGGCTTTTGTAGCGGCTTTCAATAAATAATCCGGGCAATATTTTGCGTTAATTCCGTGAGGTTTAATTTCAATACCATCATAGGCATCCATTGCATCATAAGCAGCTGCACGGTGATTGCGCATTACTTTGAGCATGTGTTTTTTATTTTCATTGTATCTGTCAAATGCACCAAGGAACCCAGCCATCTCTGCTGAAGTTTTGTAAGAAACCCCTGTCATGATAGCGGTAATTGCACCTGCAATGCCTCTTGCTTGTTCGCTATCGTAAGCGATACCACTTACCATCAACATACTTCCCAAATTGGCATAACCTAATCCAAGTGTTCTGTAATCATAGCTCAACTGCGCCACTTCTTTGGAAGGGAACTGAGCCATTAATACAGATATTTCTAAAACTACGGTCCACAAACGACAGGTATGTTCAAAACCTTGAACATCAAAAATATTATTGTCTTCATTAAAGAAACGACGCAGATTCACACTGGCAAGGTTACAAGCCGTGTTATCCAGGAACATGTATTCGCTGCAAGGGTTTGACGCTCTGATTGGTCCACCTTCTGGGCAAGTATGCCATTCGTTGATCGTGGTATCATATTGAGTGCCTGGATCTGCACAACGCCAAGCGGCATAATTAATTTGACTCCAAAGTTCCTTTGCTTTGATTGATCTCATGGTGCTGCCATCACCTCTTGCCTTTAAATCCCAATCTCCATTTTCGTCCAGTACTTTAAAGAAGGAGTTAGGAATGCGAACGGAGTTATTACTATTTTGACCACTTACAGTTTTATAAGCCTCTCCTTCATAATCACTTGCATATCCAGCCGCAATAAGGGCTGCAACTTTATCTTCTTCTTGTAATTTCCAATTAACAAACTCAATAATTTCCGGATGATCTAGATCCAGACAAACCATTTTCGCTGCACGACGAGTAGTGCCACCACTCTTAATTGCCCCTGCTGCACGATCTCCAATTTTCAGGAAACTCATCAAGCCGCTTGAAGTACCGCCACCACTTAATTTTTCGCCTTCTCCGCGGATACTGCTAAAATTAGTTCCAACCCCACTTCCGTATTTAAAAATCCTTGCTTCTCTAACCCAAAGATCCATAATACCACCTTCGTTTACTAAATCATCATCCACGCTTAAAATAAAACAAGCATGTGGCTGAGGACGCTCATATGCTGAGGTAGATTTTTTTAACTTACCATCTTTTGAATCTACATAATAATGGCCTTGAGGTTTACCCGTAATACCATATACTTCATGTAATCCTGTATTGAACCATTGCGGACTGTTAGGAACACAAGCTTGATTTAAAATGCTATATACTAATTCATCATAAAATATTTGTGCGTCTTTCTTTGAAGCAAAATAATCATAGCGTTCTCCCCATACTCTCCAGCAATGAGCCATACGATGAGCAACTTGTTTTGCAGTAGTTTCTCTTCCCAAACTTCCGTCGGGTTGAGGCACACCTGCTTTTCTAAAATATTTTTGCGCTAAAATATCTGTTGCAATTTGGCTCCATTGTTTTGGAACCTCTACATCATTCATTTGAAATACAATTTCACCACTCGGATTCTTAATGACTGATGTACGATAATCATAATCAAACATATCGTAAGGACTTACATCGTCTTTTGTAAACTGGCGCTGGAAACTGAGCGCGGTGGCTGATTGCTTTTTTGCTGGCATAATTCTATATATTTTGCTGGTTAGTAAGTTTTAAATCCCCAATTATTGGGGTTAACGAAAATATTCGAACTACGGGAACATTTTGCTTCTAAATATCAACACTATGTGGACAAAAGTTGTATATATTTTCGCAATACACATGGAGCTTGAATTCCATGAGTTTTGCACTTTTTGTGGAAAGAATATTTTTTTTTTTGAAACAAATATGTTGTAGTAAAATATTGTTTTTTATGCTGCATATCATATTTAAAAGTAAGTTTGACTATTCCCAAAAAAAAATGTAGAAATTATGAGAGTTCTGATTCAAAGAGTAAAGGAAGCCAGTGTAACTATTGATGAAAAAATAAAATCAAAAATAACAGCGGGTTTATTAGTTTTTGTGGGCATCGAAGATCTTGATGATAACTATGACATAGAATGGCTTAGTAATAAAATTATTAACCTTAGAATTTTTGATGATGAAAATAAAATTCCAAATATTTCTGTGAAAGAAATCAATGGAGATATTTTATTAGTTAGCCAGTTTACTTTACATGCTATGACAAAAAAGGGTAACCGTCCCAGTTATATAAAGGCAAGTAAGCCGGAAATAGCCATGCCATTGTATGAGCGCCTGATCACTCAATTAGAAAAAGAGCTAGAAAAAAATATTTACACTGGCACTTTCGGCGCAGATATGAAAGTACATTTACTGAATGATGGACCGGTAACTATTTGGATAGATAGTAAAAATAAAGAGTAGCAATCTCTTCAACAATTTTCAACAACCTTCAACCCTTTTCAACAACCTTCAACCCTTCTTCAACAACATGAACAACCTTACCATCAACGAAGCCCAGCAAAAAGTAGACGAATGGATCAAAACCATCGGAGTGAAATATTTCAGCGAACTCACTAATCTTGGAATTTTAATGGAAGAAGTGGGAGAACTCAGCAGATTAATGGTTAGAAAATATGGCGAACAATCTTTTAAGGAATCAGACAAAGGCAAAGAACTAGCCGATGAAATGGCTGATGTACTGTGGGTATTACTTTGCTTAGCCAATCAAACGGGTATTAACCTTACTGAAGCCTTGGAGAAGAATTTCGAAAAGAAAACAAGAAGAGATGCTACAAGACATTTGGATAATGAAAAGCTTAAACCATAAGCTTTCCCAAACCAAAATCAATCAAACCCCAAACATAGCTTAACTTGCAGCCTAAATTTTTTCAGATGAACAAAATCATATGTTACTTTTTATTAGTTACTTTTTCTTTTCATTCAGCATCAGCGCAAAAAAATAAAAATTTAATCAGTGGCCCCTGGGCCGGCAATGTAGAATTGCGTTCTGCAATGGTATGGCTTGAAGTTGACCCATCTGTAAAATCAGTCTCCGTGAAGTATAACCCACTTTCGGATGCTAAAAATGTAAAATCAATAGTTTATAAAGGAGAATTAGGTAAAGAATTTAATCCCGTTAAACTAGAATTGAATGGACTTGAATTTGGCACACCATATCAATATACAATCCTGTTAGATGGTAAGCCATTGACACTTCCATACGCTACACAATTCACCACTAAAGATTTGTGGCAATATCGTAAACCAGTTCCTGCATTTAGTTTTCTTACCGGAAGTTGCGCTTATTTTAATGACCCCAAATATGACAGACCAGGAAAACCTTATGGCGGCGATTCTTCTATTTTTGAAACCATGGCTAAAACACCTGCAGATTTCCATGTTTGGCTCGGAGACAATTGGTACACAAGAGAAGTGGATTACGGATCTGTGTGGGGATTAAACAACAGGGCTTCTCATGACAGAGCACAAAAAGTATTGCAGGAATTCATGGCTAAAATGCCACAATATGCTATCTGGGATGACCATGATTATGGACCTAATGATGCAGGAAAAAGTTTTATTTATAGAAAAGAAAGTCGCAACATTTTTAAAAATTATACCCTAAATCCAAGCTATGGCGAAGAAGGAAATGGCATTTATACAAAAGTGAGTTATGCTGATGTAGATCTTTTTTTAACTGATGACAGGTTTTTCAGATCTGAGGATGAAGTGCTTGATAGTATTGATGGATTACCCAATAAAGAAAAATCGTTTTTTGGTACACAACAAATGGAATGGTTGAAGAACTCATTATTATACAGTCGCGCTCCTTTTAAAATTATCGTTACCGGAAGTCAGGTATTAAACCCATTGAATAAATATGAATGCATGCAGCATTTTCCATACGAATACAATGAACTGCTCAATTTTTTAACGCAGCAAAAAGTTAATGGCGTCGTATTTCTTACCGGTGACAGACACCATAGCGAAGTTATAAAAATGACCAGGCCTTCATTATATCCTTTATACGACATCACTGTTTCTCCTTACACATCCGGCGTAAGTAAAGTGGCCAAAAGCCCGGAAGAAAACAATCCTTTTCGTGAAGCCAACACTTTGATTGAAGCACAAAATTTTGCAAAGATTTCCTTCACCGGTAAAAAAGGAGAAAGAGTAATGAATGTTGAATTCATTGGCTTAAAGGGCGAAAAACTCGGCGAATGGAGTGTAGAAGAAAAAATGATAAAATCGGGGAAGTAGTAAAAATATCCAAACATAAGCAATCTAAAAAATGACTTCAAATTATTTCGAATACAACAAAGCAAAAGTAATTCAGGCGCTTCGGTACCATTTTATAAGTAGAAAGGAAATAAAAATAATGATGGTCTTGATTAATGTATTTGCTATTCTGTCTGCAACACTTTTTTTCTTAAAAAAAATATCGCCTCTTGCATTTTTATTAAGCTCCTTTCTTTGGTTTGTAATGATGGTGTTATTTTGGTTTTTATTGCCAAGAATTATCTATAAGAAATCACCTTCTTTTAAAGATCGTTTTAAAATAAATTTGAATGATATCGTATTTTCATTGGAACGCGAGCGTGCTTCAAGAAGTTTCAATTGGAGCGAATTTGATTCCTGGATGGAAAGTCCCCATTTTTTTCATTTGTATTTTAATGCGACAAGTTTTTTTCTGATTCCGAAAAATGCCTTTGAAAATGAAGGAGAACAGGAAGCCAGAAATTATTTTAAAGAAAAGATCAAAAAATAAACTTCTATCCCAGAATTCAGTCTGAGCAATTCAAATTAATTACAGATGAAAAATTTATCGTTTGCCATCCTACTTTTTTCATTAATTGTATTGTCTTGTAAAAAAGAGGAAAATACAGTTTCAACTCCCCATCCAGTAAATGATGTTATTTATTTTCCTCCTACAAACTCTTCCGTTTGGGATACCACATCTCCAGTCTTTTTGAACTGGAATACAACAGAGCTTAATAATTTGTATCCTTATTTACAAAGCAAAAACACAAAGGCATTTATCATTTTAAAAAATGGTAAAATAGTCGTCGAAAAATATTTTGGCACTTTTACTTCAGACAGTTTATGGTACTGGGCTTCAGCTGGCAAAACAATGACAGCCTTTTTGGTAGGTATTGCTCAGCAGGAAGGCACTCTAAACATCAATAATCGCACTTCACAATATATTGGCACTGGATGGACCTCAGCACCTATCAATAAAGAAAACTTAATCACAGTAAGAAACCAGTTAACGATGACAACGGGTTTGGATGATGCTGTTGCTGATCCGGATTGTACTTTGCCTTCTTGTTTGATTTACAAAGCAGATGCAGGAACAAGATGGGCCTATCATAATGCTGCATACACTATGTTAGATCAGGTGGTAGAGAACGCAAGTAGCTTAAGTTATAATAATTACTTCCAGCAAAAAATTAGAAATAAAATAGGCATGAATGGTTTTTGGTATAAATCCACCAACTCCAATAATGTTTTTTTTAGCAATGCAAGAAGTATGGCCAGATTTGGATTGTTGTTATTAAATAAAGGCAATTGGGATGCTACATCTATTCTGAGTGATACCAATTATTTTAATCAACAAATTGCAACTTCTCAAAATTTGAATTTGAGTTATGGATATTTAACCTGGCTCAATGGCAAAAACAGTTTTATGGCCCCTACATTACAAACTGTTTTTCCAAGTTCATTAATTCCTAATGCCCCCAACGATTTATATGCTGCTTTGGGAAAAAATGATCAAAAAATTTATGTAGTGCCTTCCCAAAAATTAGTAGTAATCAGAATGGGAGAATCAGCAGGATCCGTTCAATTTGCTTTATCAGGTTTCGACAACGAATTATGGGGGAAATTAAAGACTATCATTAATTACTAATCAACCATTCAACCCTCAACCATTTTCAACAACCTTCAACC
>CALQJH020000064.1 GCA_943330835.2 Candidatus Kuenenia stuttgartensis | reverse complement strand
TTTCTTCTCAAAATCAAATTCATAACAATATAAATTCCCTTCCTTACTGGATTCGGGCATTATATATGTTTTTCCATTTTGAACAAACACATTTGGGTAGGAGAGATGACTTCCAATATCAAGCAATTCTTTTGAAGCAATCAACTTAAAGTTTTGATCAAATGTTGACATGGATATTTTTCCATACTTGAAGTAAGAGTAGTCCTCACAAATCACATTTAAACTTCCATCTTTATTTTTAAAAACAAAGGGATCCGCAAAGAATCTATTCGAGACTTTTATTAAAACCGTAGTGAATTTTATGTTTTCAAAATCATTGAAAACTAAATCTGCAGAATTAATGTGAGCCAAATAAATATTCCAATTTTTCGTGTATAATTTACTTGACAATATTCTTATGAAGGCCAAAAAATAAAGTCTCATGAATAATTTAATTTGTTACCGAATATTTTATCCAACAATACATTCGTTATAAAATTCGATTGTTTTTTTTGCGACATTTTCGCATAAGTATTTTTTCGATGCTGATTGTTTGGCATTTGTTGAAATGAAGGAGATCAATTCATCATTATTATACAAACTTTCAAGGATGTTTACAAGCTGATCAGGTTCTTTAAGATTAAATAAGAATCCATCATTTTTATCTTTAATCATTTCTGGTATTCCACCAACATCCGATGAAACAATAACCTTTCCAGCTGACATAAACTCTGCTATAACCATTGGTAATGTTTCCTGAAATGAACTTAAAACCAGAATATCTACATCGGCCATAATACCTAATAATTTATCCTGACTAATCCAGCCTTTAAAAGTGACATAATTATCTAAATCATTATTATTAACGAATGTCAAAATTTTATTTCTATATTCTTCATCTGTAAAGTCCCCAATTACATCCAGAGTAAAATAAATTCCATTTTGAATTAAAGATTTTAGTGTGTTTAGAAGTGTGTAAATATTTTTTCTATTGTTTATTACTCCAACATAAATTAATTTGTTTGATGTTTTTGGTTTCATTTTCACGTCGAAATAATCAGATCTGATTGCATTAGGTATTATAGAGTGATGCTTTACTTTTTTTGAAAAATGTTGCTCCTTGGATAAATCTGATATATATATTACGTTAGGCGATTTCAGCATCTCATTTACTGTACCATTATACCACCATGTGATTTTATCTTTAATACTAGTTTTTGTTTTCAATTCCTGAAAAGCAAATGAATGAATTGTCAATATTATTTTCTTTTGAAGCACCCCTAAAATTCTAGTAAACATCATTGTATTACCTGTTTGATAATGAATAATGTCAGCTTTAAAAGATTTGATATGCCTTTTCAAAATACCAGGCCCAAAGAATAAATAATTCAATGAATGAAACGGAAAAAGTCCTTCTGGTTCATAATGAAATTCGATTTTGTTAGAAAATGGTATAACTGTGATTTCATTTACTTCTTTTGTGAAAGAAATTATCCTCACATCAATATTGAATTTTTCAAATCCATGCAATAAATTTATAATTGCGGAATTTACGCCTCCCTTTACATCTGAGATATTCAAGGGAAAAGATGGCACTATAATAATTATTCTCATTTCGCGGGATTTATATTTTTATTTCTATAAAAATAAATACAACAAGCTACTATTCCAAATGATAACCAAAAAGTAAAAAATAGAATTTCTTTAATAATCAAAGTATTTAGATAATAATAAAGGAGTACAATAAATGCAGTTGAAAAATAGAAGATTAATACATGTTTTATTGTAGCAATTTTTCTCCTGATTAAAATAATATCCTGTGCCAAATGGAAACAAAATATGGAGATGAAAATAGAATAATTTACTACAGAAACGGACTTGAAAAAAATCAACCCGAAATAGCAAAGTGTAACATTAACTAACAAACTAATTAAGTTGCACCACATGTCCAGTTTTTCGAGTTTTAATGTCATTAATACATTTGCCTGAATAAAAAGAGTTGGAAATATTAACATCACTAAGAACATTTCTTTGCAACAAGCTGAAGCGTCATGATACTTCTGTCCAAATAACAGTGGTATTAAATAGTCTGCATATGAGAATATGAATGTAAAGGATATAATTCCAAAAATGCTAAAAGGAAAATAAATATTGTAATAAATAGATTTCATTTTATCAACACTTACTTTATATGCGTTCAAAAGATTTGGATAAATGGATGATGAAACAATTACAGGAATGATATATGCTAAGGACAATATTTTAAAGGATATTTCATAATTTGCAACATCGGATAAATTTAAAAACTTCGAAATAAATATATTTCCAACTTTCCAGTTCACAACAGATAAACTACCAATAACTACAAAGGACCAATTTGTAGCAATTAGCTCTTTAACTTCCTTGAAACTGATCTCAACTAAAAGTATTTTTTTCAAACTGATTGTATTCGAACAACCATATCTAACAAATAGATTTAAAGTTATCAGTCTCAGCGCGATTAGAAAAAAAGCCAATACATATAATTGCATTGGATAAAAGAATAAAATAACAGCAATAATTAATTTTAAGAATGCTTCAACTACTAATAATACAAATGTTTTTTTCTGTTGAAATTCAGCAATATTTAAAGATTTGATTACATAAATAACATTATCGAAAACTATGTTTATTCCAATAATTAGAGATAAAGATCTAATGAGTTCATTTTGGTAAAGTGAAAATGAGATGATTATATTTATTAAGTAAAAAACCACACCAATGTACAATTGCATTTTAAAAAACTTGTACAGCAGTTTGTTTTTATCTGTAGTATTGACTAATTCCCGAATAAACCAATATCCTAAACCTAAAGTAGAAAAGCCCAGTACAAAGGTGTATATAGTATTTGCAATGATATAATTTGCGAAATCAGATTTTGTATATTGCCTTGCAACAATAATAAAAAAAACACTCAATAAAATATTTTGCAATATGTTAGACACAACCCCCCATGCACTATTCTTATAATGCTGTAAATTAATTTTGGGAAGAAGTGATTTAAATCGATTCTTGATTTTCAATATCAATATTTTTTTTGTAGTGAGAAATTGACAAACAAGTTATTGTTGTTATCAATATTTGAATTCTTATATCGCCAACAGAATATACAGTGTAATAACTCACCATCCAGCAAATTAACGGCGATATTAATAATAAATAAGTTGTGTCCCTCGATTTTAAAAATGATATAAAAGATGTTATCAGTGGAGTTATTATTAAAAGCAATATTGAGATAAACCCAAAAATCCCAAACTCACACAACCATTTAAGATAACCACTTTCGGGCTGAGCGTAATAATATACTTCATTGTCAACAATAAAAGATTGGTTGGGATTATGAACAGAAATGTAGTTTGTATAATTACCAGGGGCAATACCAAAGAAAAAATTATCGCTCGAAATATCAACCGCTTCTTCCCAAATTGAATGTCTCCAATCATAAGAATCAGAAAGATTGTCACCTCTGTTAAATACAGCGAAATTATCTTTAAAATTAATGACAATGAAAAACATTATTATGGCAAGAATGATTGAATATAATTTTAGTTTTGAATTGCCAAAAAGAACAATCAAAGAAAATCCTAATACCCATCCACTTGAAGCGGCTCGGCCTCCAGTATACAACAAGGCAATCAAAGTAAGTACAAGTAAAATATAATTTTTAACAGGAATCTTTTCCTCATCTGGTTTTTTTATAAGAAACAAAAAACTTGACACCCCTAAGAATTGTCCGAATTTTTGAGGATCTTGAAAGAAACCAGGGTATCTTAAAATCGCATCTTGAAAGACATTTACATTCAATTCTCGATTTATATTAAACTGTATTCCAAAAATAAACTGGCATGCTAAAAAAATCAATGCAAATAATACTGTAGATCTAACGCAACCAATAACAGTATAAAAAAAAGATGGATCACTTATACATTCTTCAATAATTACTTTTGAAAATATAAAAATTGCGAAAAATTCAATGAAATATCTTAGACTTTCCGTAGTCAACTTTGCAGCTAGAACGCAACCCACGATACTAACTGAAATAATTACTAAAAACAAGAAAAGATAAAACTTACCTAATTGAATTGATGTTTCTTTTCTTTTATAAAAAAAAAGAAAAAACACCCATGAAATAAAATCAAAATTGTTTATCCCAATCCCACCTGGAAGAATATATGTAGCAATCAATGGGTATGCCAATAGTATATACTGTATGTAAATTTTATTTCGATCTTTCTTCAGGAAAAACATCAACGATAAAAAAAACAAAAAAATACAAACTGCTAATATTGGTATAATAGAGGCAAACATAAATTTATAAGAATTAATAGAACCTTATTCGGAAAATAATATTTTTAATAATTGCTATGAACTTGCCTTTTTCAACTTTGCATTAATTTCATACCATGTTCCAGTCATCTTGCATATACTTTCTAAATAAGAATCATTATCAGCTACTTCAAATCGAGGCAATGAATAAAGAATATTTGCACATTCTTTTGTAAGATATTCTGACTTTGTTGAAAAGCTTAAATTGTAATTAGCCTTTTTTAGCAACTCTATTTCTTTATCATTGTAGTTGCCAAATGGATAAGCAAAACTATTCACATCTTTATGCAACCATTTTTCTAAAATTAATTTCGATTCTGTGATTTCTTTTCTCGATTGATCTTCTGAGCAACTGGTGAGAAATGGGTGTGAAATTGTGTGGCTGCCCAATGTTATGTATTTACTTTTGCTTATTTGCTTTAATTCATCTATTGATAATGCCTCCCGCGGTAAAGTAAATTTGGTTTTAATCTCGTTTGTAATTGTCAACCTCTCATCATTGGGAAGCATTTTTAATGCAGAGAGAGTAGGATAATTCAGATTATTTTGTTTTGCTTGAAAAACATATGAAACCCAATACCCTCCACCATTTTCAACTGGATCTGTAGTAATAAATATTGTAACAGGTATTTTGTATTCTTCAGCTACTGCAACGATATTATCTTTATTTTCTTTCCACCCATCATCTACTGTAAAAACAACAGCTGAAGATGGAATTTTTTTTCCATTATGAAGGATATCGTATAACTCATCAACAGAAATGAAATGGAATCCATTTTTCAAAAACCATTTTACAATGGATTCAAACAATTTTCTACTTGGATTGTGAAAAAAAACGGATAAAATAAAATCCCCATTTGCCGCCTTTTTTTTAACTCTTTTTATTCGGCCGGTTGCAATTAAAAAATAGGGAAGGATAAAATATATAATACTTCTTAAAATTGATTTCATTTATAACTTTTAATACAATACAAAAACAAAGGTCATCCTCTATCAAGAATAACCTTTGCAAAATAATCATTTTATTTAATCTTCTATGAAACTAAATGAAGTACTTTCATTGGGTTGTTATCTAACTCAACCTCAACGTTATCAGATGTTGCAACAAGCACATATCCTAATGAAGGCAGTGTTACTTTTACGGTACTTCTTTTCAATGTAAATATATTTCCATCTTGACTTTTTGTGGGTTCTTTGGTTACAATTCTTACCAGATTGTTTTTACTTACTGCTGTTTTCTCTAACTGAACAGTAAAGTACTCATTTAGAAATTGCTGTATGCTCTCAATTTCAATATCACTTATGTTAACAGGTCTTCCAAGCCAGTAAACAAAATTAATTATATCAGATTGCTTTTTTACAAAACTCATTTCCTCTTCTGTAATATTTACAAATACATAAGATGGAAACAATGTCTCCAAGGAGTTTTTCTTCCTTTCTTTTGATTGTTGATCTGTCGCACCATAAAGTGGACAATAACTCTCAATTTTCTTTTTACTTAACGAAGCCGCGACCTTCTTTTCGCATTTTGGCCTTGTGTAAACTGCATACCAATTTTTTTTCATGATGGTGTCTTTACGGTTATAAAAAACATGCAGCTTCTCACCGGATTAGATGATAATAGGTAAGGTCTTTTTGTAGGATGGAGACTTGGTTAGTTAGTCTTTGTTAGGAGATGCAAACTTAACAAAGATTTTTAATAGATTATAATTTTAAAGCAAAAATTTTTGATTTATTAATATTCAACTCGTATGTTTATTGTCATTTTTTTTCTCTTTCTTTTTACCATCGGCTAAATACTTCCCTCCGTAAACATAATCATAGCCATAGCCGTAATTGTTTTTGAAAAACCCTCTTTTTTTAACCCCATTAAAAATAATTGCAGGATTTTTCAAAGGATTTACTTCCATATTCTCGTCAATTCGCTTAACCAGCATCTTTGGCGTGTACTTATGTCTTACTACATACAATGTTGCATCACAGAGGTTTGTGAGCACGAATGCATCTGTAATCAATACGGATGGGGCAGTATCTATGATAATCAGATCAAAACGGGAATCCAGATATTCTATGAATTCGTTTATTTTTCCATTAAGTAAAAGTTCGGATGGACTTTCGTGTAAAGTACCAGATGAAACAAAATACAGATTATCAAAATTATTTACTTTTTTAATAATATCCTCTGGTTTCTTTTTACCCATTAAGAAATCACTTATTCCTGGATCCTCTGTAGTTTTGCCAAAAGTTTTGCCAAGACCAGGGTTATGAAGATCTATGTCTAATAAAGCAACCTTTTTGCCAGCTAATGAGTTGCTTATTGCTAAGTTAGCCGCAACAAAACTCTTGCCCTCAGCAGGAATACTTGAGGTAATCAATATTTTCTTATGCGTACTGTCTATACCTAGAAAATGTAATGAAACCCTTATTTTTCTAAATTCTTCAGCAATAAAACTTCTTTTTCCAGCCTGTATTACAATAGCCTCTTTAGTATCATTGAATGCAATTTCAGCAATAACAGGAACAGATGTCATCGTTTCTAAATCCTTTCTGTACAATACAGTTCTGCTCAGACCTTCCTTTGCGCTTACATATAAAAAACCAAATGCAATTGCAGCAGCAAGCGCACCTAAATAAATAAACATTTTATTTGGACTTACCGGATAACCAGAGGATTGAGCTGAATTTATTACCCTGTTATCTGAAATAGTTGAGGCGTATGATAATTCACTCTCTTCTCTTTTTTGTAATAAAAAAGAATAAATTCCATTTTTTACATTCTGATCCCTGCTCATTTCTAATATTTCTCTTTCCTTTTGCGGTATTGTACTCAACATTGAATTGTACTTGCTGTTAGTAGCACTCAAATTAGTTTTACTGGCTTCTAAATTCTTTCTTTGACTTTGTAGATTTTCTGTAATCGTCGGCTTGATTTTGTTAATCTGATCCTTGATTGAAACTAACATAGGATTGTTCTCTGCCACTGTTTTTCTCAATCGCTCATATTCCAGCTCCTTTGTATTTAAATCTGTCATTAATTTTGATAAGTTGGGATCTGCTACGCCAATGGTTGAAGACATTAATCCTCCAGAAGTCATTGCATTGTCAACCTGATCTAAAACAGCCAGTTCCATATTAATTCTACCCAACTCCTGATCATTACTACTTACATTCTGAAGATACAATTGTCCTTGAGAACTGATATCTGAAGATCCTGTACCTGTTTTATATTTTTGAACTGTTCTTTCAATCGAATCAAGGTCTTTTGAAACCACTCCTAATCTCTCCTCTACAAATTGCAATGTGTTTTTTGCTAAAGAATTCTTCTCATCAACAGATGATCTGTCATACATAATAATCAGTTGGTTCAAAATATCCTCTGCTCTCTGAGGCACTTCATCCCTGTAACTTAAATTAATTATTGAGGATAATTTATTGATTGATACTACTTGCAAACCACCCAATGATGACTTTGTAACATCCTTTGGTTGACTTAATGAAAAATAAAAAGGCTTATTAACAAGAGACTTAATGAAGCGTTTATTATGAGTGAATTTCAACTTGCCATATGATGTGTTTAACCATTCATTAATAACTCCTGCGTATTTGCCATTAAGGTAAACTCCACCTGATTTCTCATCGAATTTCAAACCCACTTTTTTAACTGCAATTATAGAATCAGGGTTGGCGGCAGTAATTGTTAATGGAGAAATATTATATGCAGATACACTCCTGATTTTTCCTTCCTGGAAAACAGGTGCATATAAACCCAGACTCTTAACCACATTGTCCATTATAGTCCTGGATTGTAAAACTTCAATTTCATTTTCAATAATCTTTTTGGTATTGATTGTATTCAATGCTTCCATTCCCTTAGAATCATCGGTACCTTTTTTCTGATCTTTGATTATCAATGTAGCTGTTGCTTCATATTTAGGTGTTGCATACTTTAAATAAAAGTAGGCGCCTGTAATGAAAATCGATAATAAAATAAGAAACAATGGCCAGTAATATATATACCTCGAAACCATTTGTATAAACAAATTATCTTCTTGTTTGATAGGGGTTTTATTTCTTTTAGTTTGACTCATTTTATTAAAAACTATTTTCTGAATAGGGTGGTGATTACAAGGGCTATTATTGATAACCCACTTAATATTGTTGGTAATAATTGTTGATTGCGATTTGCATTTGTTACTTTGTATTTATTAGCCTCAACATATATGATATCATTCGGTTGCAAATAATAATAAGGAGAACTTAAAAAATTATTTGAATTAAGATCAATTCTTTTTACTCTTCTCTTTCCCTCAACTTCCCTTATCAACATTACATTGTCTTTTTTTCCAAATACTGTTATGTCGCCTGCAATGCCAAGCGCTTTTAATAATGAAATTTTTTCGTTGGGAACATTTATTACTGTAGGTCTGGAAACTTCACCAATTACTGTTACTTCATAATTTAAATGACGAATGGTAACAATTGGATCTATCAATAATTTCTTGTCGATTATAGAATTTGTGATATCTGCTTTTAATTGCTTCTTTGTAAGTCCGGCTGCCTTAATGTTACCCAAAATAGGAATCTGAATATTCCCATCAGTATTTACAAGGTAGCCT
>CALQJH020000063.1 GCA_943330835.2 Candidatus Kuenenia stuttgartensis | reverse complement strand
TGAAACAGGAAATACACCCAAAAAATTACAGAACAGTTGTTTTTAAAGACATGAGTAATGGACATACTTTTTTAAGTCGTTCTACTGCTAACACCGGAGAAACAATCGTGTTTGAAGGTGATGGTCAGGAATATCCAGTTATCAAATTGGAGATTTCAAATACATCTCACCCTTTTTATACTGGTAAAAATGTATTGGTAGATACTGCAGGACGTATCGATAAATTCAAAAAACGTTACGAGAAAAAAGCAAAATAAATGCTTATTGAATTACTGAAATAAGTTGATGAAATTTAAAAAGTCCCAGTTGCCTCAGGTAACCGGGACTTTTTTTTGTAAATCCACGTAATTAAGTATTTGACATTTAGCGATGCCTGCATTTAGGTAAAGAATAAGTCCATAGCTACTTAGCAATTACTAAAGCAAATGATTAAACAATCCATTTTTTTTCAATTTTGACTATTGTTCCATAGATTTGTATTTAAACCATTACCTTTTTCATTATGATAAAACAACTAATAAATAAGACATTAGGAAAAATAGGGTACAAACTAGTTGAAGTTAATCGTGCAGCTAATTCAGTGAATAAGGAAGCAATGCTTAAGGATAATCCATTTGGTATTTTGCCGATACTAATTGATGCCTTAATAAAAGCGGAAAAGAGTCCCTTTTTTATTCAGGTTGGTGCAAATGATGGAATAAGATTAGATCCTGTGAGAGAATCAGTACTGAAACATCATATGAGAGGAATATTGATTGAGCCGCTTCCAGATATCTTTGCACAACTCCAGAAAAATTACAAAGGTCAGGATCAGCTCATTTTTGAGTTAGCTGCTTTGTCAAATACCGATGGTTCGGCAATTTTATACCGTGTACGTCCTGATGCTCCTGTAGGAGATTGGGCTCATGGCATAGCCAGTTTTAAAAGACAACATGTGGTTAACCATTTAAAACATGATGTTTCAGATTTTGATCGTTACATCATAGAAGAAAAGGTTCCGACAATAACGGTTAAAAGTCTACTTGAAAAAAATAAATTATCAGATATATTTTTGCTGCAAATTGATACAGAGGGCTTTGATTTTGAAATCATTAAAATGTTTTTAAATTCTGGAGTAATACCCAAAATAATCAATTTTGAGCATGCACATATAAAATCATCTGAACGGACAGAATGTGCAGCCTTGTTATCAAAAATCGGTTACAAATTTATATTTGTTGCCGGTGATACTCTCGCCATCCATGAAAAAGCGCTTGAGAATTTGAATAATCTGGTTTAAATATTGGCTTAGCGCTCCTAAAAATGTAATGCATTGCACTAAATTGTACTGCAGTGAACGGAACAAGCTCAAAATCTACATCTGCGGTTGAACCTGTCTCCCAAAACGAAGCCGTTTTGTAACGATTCTCACGCCAATCAATATTTATTCCATTTACATAATGAACAGATTATTCATTATGGATTTTGCCCTAATAAAATTACGCTCGCCATCTAATTAACAAACAAAAACAACTTGACTAGCATCGATTCAATTAGTACTGGTAATACTGTAATCACCTATGACTGGATCAAAATCTATATTCACTAAAAAATCAGCTGTTATGTACACAATACCACTGTCATCAGTACCTAATAATTCAATGTGTTTATTCAGGGGATTAACCCTTCAAATATTTTTTTGCTAAGAAAATATACATATACAACATAAACCCTTATTTTTATTAATAACTTACTATTTTAATTATCATGAACATCTTCTTGGATGATACTCTTTGTAAAAAAGAACTATACCCTTTATCACTTACCAGGCACGTTTCAGAAATTAGAATCGGCATTTTTACCATAAAAGAAAAATGGGAATTACTTCTTCGCAATAAAGATTACCATATTATTATTTCCACCGAAAACTGCAATGAATTCATTTCCATTCCAGCCAATATAATACCAACAGCCGATAATTATATGCTACTTATAGAATCGTCTAATTGTAATAAGCCTATCAAGGAAAGCAATGCCATAAAAATTATAAAATATCCATGGCATATTTTTCAATACAATGATTGGTCACTCAGAAAAGATTTTGAATATCTTACTCAACAAAGGAAATCAGCGGCTATAGCTTCTTCGAATAATATCATCAACACAAAAGATATCTTCATTGAAGATGGTGCGCAAATCGAATATTGTTCCTTAAATGCATCAACAGGGCCCATTTATATTGGCAAGAATGCCGTAATTATGGAAGGCAGTTTAATTCGTGGCCCTTTTTCATTAGGCGAAAATAGTGTCGTTAAAATGGGCACTAAAATTTACGGTGCCACTACAATTGGTCCAAATTGTGTTGTTGGGGGAGAAATAAAAAATTCAGTTTTATTTGAAAATAGTAATAAAGCGCATGATGGATATTTAGGTGACAGCGTAATAGGAGCCTGGTGTAATTTGGGCGCAGGAACAAACAACAGCAATGTGAAAAATAATGGCAGTGATGTCAAGTATGAGATCGATTCCCTTACTGAAGCTGTTTCTGCAGGTAATAAAGCCGGACTTATCATGGGCGATTATAGCAGAAGCGCCATTAATACTTCATTCAATACAGGAACTATTGTTGGAGTTTGTTGCAATATTTTCGAACCGGGTTTTCCTCCAAAACACACAACTAATTTTAGCTGGGGAAAGGAATACTATAATCTAGAAAAAGCCATCAAGGATATTGACCATTGGAAAAAAATGAAAAATAATTCGATCTCAAAAGTTGAGATTGACATGCTAACATTCTTACATGCTAAAACAACATAAAAATGCGTAAACAAATTGCTGTTGCCAATTGGAAAATGAATTTAAGCTTAATAGAAGCTGAATCTTTAGTTGACGAATTGCTAAAAGCTGAAACTTCCTTACAAAATAATCAGCAAACTATTTTAGCCGTACCTTTTCTTTATATCATTACTATTAGAAATAAAATCGCAAACCAACAGGCTTTTTTTGTCGCTGCGCAAAATTGTGCCTCAACAAAAAATGGAGCGTATACCGGAGAAGTAAGTGCTGAAATGCTCAAAGAAATCGATATTAAATATTGTATCATTGGACACAGCGAAAGAAGATTATACAACCATGAAGACAATAACATACTCAAACAAAAAGTTGATCTTGCGCTAGAATCGAATATGCAACCTATTTTTTGTTGTGGTGAATCCTTAACCACAAGAGATTCAAACAATCAAAATGCTTTTGTTGAAAAGCAATTGACAGATAGTTTATTTCATTTAAGTGCTGAGCAATTTGAAAATATCATTATCGCCTACGAACCTATATGGGCCATTGGTACAGGGAAAACTGCATCAAGTGAACAAGCGCAGGAAATGCATCAATTTATCAGAACTATAATTGCAAAAAAATATGGAAATTTAATAGCAGATGGTATTTCTATTTTATACGGAGGAAGCGTTAAGGCATCTAATGCCAGTGAACTCTTTAGTAAGCCTGATGTAGATGGGGCAC
Organism: Candidatus Kuenenia stuttgartensis; assembly: GCA_943330835.2. Next base: position 5,497 of record CALQJH020000063.1, on the reverse strand, counting down.
TTGTAGGAGGTGCAAGTTTAATTGCTACAGAATTTGTCGCCATCATCAATAGCTTGAAAAAATAAAGAAAAGATAAACGGCATGTCTATCTTTTCTTTATAAAAATTAATTACTAGCATCATCCCAAAAACCCCAGCTCTGACTTACAAAATCAACTTTATGGCTATTCGTTTCTGGCCAATGATGTTTATCAAATCCAGGATTTTTTTAACGTCTCTTTTTTTACATTTACATTAAACCGAAATAACTGATGCTCAGGATCTACTTTTAAGAAACGGTGAGATATTGCAAAGAATTTTTCGCAAATCCCTAAAAATCCTCCAAACTCAATAACATAATATTCTATTTTCCCAGATCTTATATCCAGCATAATGTCATGAATAACACCTAAGTCTTCATTTTCATTGTTTAATACATTATCTCTAATAATAGATTTAGCTGTTAAAAACTTTAAATTGGCATTAGGATTCTCATCCCCTTGATATTTCCCCGTGAAATTATCTTCAAATATGTTGTCCATAATTAGTTGTTATATTTTTTGATTCCCAATTGTATTTTTTTTTTGTTCCTTCATAAAATGACAGGAAACATACTAATTACAGAGAATTCTTTATTATTAAAATACGCTAAAAATGAGCTATTTTTGCCTTCAAAATAAGAATTGAAGTAAATGAAGAATATCAGAAATTTTTGCATTATTGCTCATATTGATCACGGGAAAAGCACATTGGCAGACAGGCTGCTTCAAACAACCAACACCATAAGTGAAAGAGATATGCAATCTCAGGTTTTGGATGATATGGATTTGGAAAGAGAAAAAGGAATTACCATTAAGAGTCATGCTATTCAAATAAATTATCCTTATTCAAATCCTGGCTCACCCAATGCAGCACCTGATGGAATGTATACTTTAAATTTAATTGACACTCCAGGTCATGTGGATTTTAGTTATGAAGTAAGTCGTGCACTTGCCGCTTGCGAGGGCGCCTTACTGTTAGTTGATGCCACTCAAGGGATTCAAGCTCAAACCATTAGTAATTTATATTTAGCTATTGGAAATGATTTGGAAATTATTCCTGTAATTAATAAAATCGATATGGATGGGGCAATGATCCCTGAAGTAAAGGACCAGATTATAGATCTTGTAGGTTGTAAAGAAGAAGATATTTTATTAGCCAGTGGAAAGTCAGGAATTGGAATTGAAGAAATTTTGCACGCCATTTGTGAAAGAATTCCGGCACCAAAGGGCGCACAAAATGCTCCATTGCAAGCCTTGATTTTTGACAGTGTTTTCAATAGCTTCAGAGGAATTATCATTTATTATAGAATATTTAATGGCTCTATTAAAAAAGGAGATAAAGTTAAGTTTTTCAGTACCGAAAAAGAATATGAAGCAGATGAAGTGGGTATATTGAAATTAGGGATGGAAAAGAAAGACGAAGTGAATTGCGGAGATGTAGGATATATTATTACCGGCATCAAAAATGCAAAAGAAGTAAAAGTAGGAGATACACTCACTACCGTAATCAATCCAACCGACAAAAGAATTGATGGATTTGAAGATGTGAAACCAATGGTATTCGCTGGAATATTTCCTGTTGATACAGATAAATTTGAAGAGTTGCGCGATTGTATGGAAAAGCTTCAACTCAATGATGCTTCCCTAACATTTGAATTAGAAACCTCTCAGGCATTGGGCTTCGGCTTCCGTTGTGGCTTCCTTGGTTTATTACACATGGAAATTATCCAGGAAAGATTAGAAAGGGAATTCAATCAAACTGTTATTACAACTGTTCCCAACGTAAGTTTTATCGCCTATACAGTTAAGGGGGAAAAAATTGATGTGCACAATCCGGCTACACTTCCAGACCCTACAAGAACGGAAAGAATTGAGGAGCCCTTTATTAAAGCACAGATCATTACCAAGCCAGATTATATTGGTAACATCATGACCTTGTGCATAGGGAAAAGAGGCATGCTGATTCATCAGGGATATTTAACAGCAAGTAGGGTAGAACTTACTTTTGAAATGCCTTTAACAGAAATCGTATTCGATTTTTATGATAAATTAAAATCTCAAACAAGATGTTATGCTGCGTTTGAGTACCATCCAATTGGATTTCGTGAAAGTGATATTGTAAGAATGGATATTTTATTGAATGGAGAAAAAGTAGATGCACTAAGTGCCTTAATCCATCGTTCTCGTGCACAAGACTTTGGAAGAAGACTTTGTGAAAAATTAAAAGATCTATTAACACGTCAACAGTTTCAAATTGCTATTCAGGCAGCTATTGGCGCGAAGGTTATTGCAAGAGAAAATATCAGCGCTATGCGTAAAGATGTTACCGCAAAATGTTATGGTGGTGATATTAGTAGAAAAAGAAAGCTATTAGAAAAACAAAAAGAAGGTAAAAAAAGAATGCGACAAATTGGAAATATAGAAGTTCCGCAAGAAGCATTTTTAGCCGTATTGAAATTGGATGATTAATTTTTCCTGTCTAATTCTCTTCCTTTAAGTTTCTGGTCATTTATATTGCCATTATCATCCCGAATCGGATTTGGAATGGGGGTATTTCCTTCAGGGGTAACTTCATTAAATACTTTTGAAATATAGATCCATTTCCCATTCAACCATTTAAATCCTTCATAATCCCCATCCCCAATCAGGGTGGATTTTTTATTGGGCTCATTGGATGCTGATATTAAATGCTCCATGATAATCATCCCTAATTCTTCATCATAAGTAAGTCTAGGCCCAGCTTCTTTCTTATATTCCATGATAAAGCGGGCATGAATTTTAGGCTTTATATTGTCATCAGGAATACTAAAATATTTGCCTCCAAAAATGGGTACGCCATTTTCAAAATGAAGTAATTCAATAATTTTCCGATTACTGCTTATGTCATTTTCATCATAACCTAAAAGAGTATAGTAGTTTTCATTATTTCTCTTGTTCAATACTATTTTATAATAAACCGCTCCAATCCAGGATAAATTATTGCCTATGGTATCTTCTATGTTTTCAATATAATCAGATTTATCAAATAAGGGAATCAATTTCAATGATCCATCTGCTGTTTTCATTTGGATAGCACCATGTTGCCATGTTTTATTTTCGTCTATCATTAATTGCCAGGTAAATATTTTAAAACTGCTGTCTGGCGAATATAATTTAGATATCGTGAATAAAGAATCGAAAGGATAATAGAAGGAGTTTTTTGTTTTTAATGCGCGAACCAGCATTTTTGTAAAAATACTGTCGGCGGTAAATCTATCAGAAGTATTTTCTCCTTGAAGAATTTCAATGGCATTTTTAGTCATAGAATCTTCCTTACTTTTTAACATCCGAAGTTCCTCTTTTTTGATTTGTTGTGCGGAAGTATTGAGCTGCAGAAAGATTAATAGGGAAAATAGACAAGAGAATTTCATTCGATTATAATTATTTATTAAACAAACTAAACGAGTTCATCTTTATGAAAAAATATTTATGCAATTATAGTTATTCTGTAAATCTATGCAACTTGTATTAACTAAATCTTATGATTGCAGAAAAGCGGAGAAAGAAAATAAAGAGTCCGTTACCAAATCAATTCTTTGATCATCAAGAGCTACTTCAGGCCTTGTAGTTGGAAGGAATACGGTATATGCACCAATGTTTCTGCCAAATTCCATATCGCTAATGGTATTGCCAATCATAATAGATTTCGAAAAATCGATTTCAGGAAATTCAGTCTTTGCCTTAAACCCCATGCCTGGATTAGGTTTTCGATCTGGACTATTTTGATCCAGATCCGGACAAAAATAAACAGCATCAATATGTCCGCCTGCTACTTCAATAGTGGCTTTCATATTGGCATGAATGAGATTAAGATCTTCCAATTTTGTTAATCCCTTACCAATGCCTTTTTGATTGGTAACGATAATAATGCGATTAAAAATTGAAGAGAAAATTTTAATCGCTTCTGTGACGCCATTATAGAAAACAAATTCATCCCAGGTATGAATATAATCCAGGTGCTTCTCATGATTAATAACACCATCACGATCTAAGAAAAGTGTCCAGGATGTATCTATATTTTTAAAAGGAATCATTGTAAATATTTATTAAAAATCAGGAAGCTGAAAATTCTTTCCCAGCTCTTTCAAAATCTTCAGGAATTCCAATATCAATAAAATACTCCTCTTGAATGAGCCCCATCATTTTCTGAATGGAGAAATATTTTTCCAGATAGTCTTTCTCAAAAGAAAACTTTTCAGGAAAATGCAGTTCATTTAATTGATCAATGTTCAAAGCGTAAACACCACCATTTATCAATCCTGAATGATAAAACTGTTTTTCTTTAAAATCTTGTATATGGCCGTCCTTATTGATTTCTACAACACCATACCGATCAAAATCTTGCATAGGCTTAAGTGAAAGTGTACAAGAGGAACCCTGTTGCAAATGAAAATGAATCAATTCTTTTACATGTACTTTAAACATCGTATCACCATTAAGTACAATTACATTTTTAGTATTTGCTTTTTTGCAGGCCAGTGAAATAGCACCTCCTGTTCCCAGCGGTTCAGTTTCCAATGCAATGGAATATTGTAAAGCAGGGTAGTCTCGCTTAATAAAATCTTCAATAATTTCATGAAGATATCCCAGTGCGAAAATGAATGTCGTAACTCCTTGTTCTAATAAATAATCGATCAGGTATTTTAAAAAAGGTTTGCCATTTATCGGCGCCATACATTTTGGCAAATCCGGAACTGCAGAACGAAGTCTTGTACCTAAACCTCCAGCGAGAATAATACATTCAATAGTATCAATTTCAATAGCTGTAGGACCTTTATTTGATTGGAATACCATACTCATTAAGCAGAGATAAATTATGCAGTAGTATTAAAATATTGTTCTTCAACAAGCTGACAAATAATATGTCCTAATAAGATATGACTTTCCTGGATTCTTGGTGTGTCGGTTGAAGGAACATTTAATAAATAGTCGCTTAATTCTTTCATTTTGCCTCCGGTAGCACCAGTTAATCCAATCGTCAGCATCCCTTTTTCTTTCGCCATTTCGAAAGCCTTCACAATATTTATGCTATTGCCAGATGTACTTAGCCCTACAAGCACATCGCCTTTTTTCCCAATCCCTTTGATGATTCTGGAATAGACTACATCGTAACTATAATCATTAGCTACTGCTGTGAGATATGAAGTATTTACATGTAAAGCTTCGGCAGGTAAGGCGTCTCTGTCTGTATAAAACCTGCCACTGAATTCTGCTGCTAAATGCTGGGCATCTGCAGCACTTCCACCATTTCCACAAAAAAGTACTTTATTGCCATTTTTGAAAGCTTGTACAATATCTGCAGAACATTTTGATAGACTTGAGATTAAATCTTCATTGGTAAGTAATGTATTTTTTACATTTATCGACTCCTGTATAATATTCTTTATTTTATTGTTTATCATGCTATTAAAAATGTTATTTAAATAAAAATTTTATAAT
>CALQJH020000062.1 GCA_943330835.2 Candidatus Kuenenia stuttgartensis | reverse complement strand
CTTTTTCAATTCCTCCAATACAGGATCATATATTTCTTTACAAATAGGAATGTGAATACCGGTTAATGTAATCGTTCCATTCAACATCATTTTTGCAGCAATTCCTAATGGAAGACCAACCGTTTTTGCCATTGCTGTATGCAATTCATTATCACCTTTTACCAATAAAGAACTTTTGACAAGATGCTTTTTATTATGATGTAAATATTCAATTTCATGAAGCATCACAATCATGTCTTTATCGCCATCTTGCAGCGCGAGTTTTTTCTCTAAAGCAAATTGAAGCACATCAGCTGCACTACAAAGCCCTTTATTAATAAATGTTTCAGCATCATTTAATCCAAGGTAAAATAATTGTTTTAGCATCAGATTAGCTTCAACCATTTTATTGGATACCATATTTGTGGCATCTGATTTTAATGCCTCCAGGTCTTCTGCCGAATTTGCCGATTCAATTAATTTGGTCATGTTTTCAAGACGTTCATTTACTCCGGAAAACTGTTGTCCTAATTTTTCATCCAACCATTTATTAAATCCATATGTAGAAAAATGCTGTTTATAAAAATCCTGTAGCGATAGCCCATCAGTTTGATATGCTGGAGTTTCATCGGTTAAATGAAGTTCTATAATATTATTCCATCCCTTCATAAAATCAGCATACCTAAGTGTTGTTCTAATAAAAGTATCCGCCTTTGGCAATTCATAAAGTTCAATATAGGGGAGACTGTTTCTGTTGGGATAATAACTAAAAGTTGCATCATTTTCAGCCTCCAAAACAACAGTACGATTCCCATCAAACAATTGTTCATATTTTTCTTCGATAATATTTCCACCAGATTTATAAATAGCTCCGGCTTTCCCTGCAAGAACTACATTTCTGGGATTCCAGCTTATTTTATAATGCCATGGATTATTATCATTTTCAGGAGCCACCAAACCACCACAATGGCTTTTAAATGAGGTTATTTCTCCGCCTTTACTTTTAATCTCATTCAATAATTGCATGGCACTCATATGATCAATTCCTGGATCGAGTCCCATTTCACATAAAAAAAGAAGGCCTTTTTCTTTAACTGTTTGTTCTAATAATTTTATCTCCTCATCTGCATAAGATGCCGTAAGCAATGATTTGCCGTATTTCAAACAATCTTTTGCGATAAGAATATGCAGGGCAGGGGGCATCATTGAAATCACAATACTACTATTGGATATCAATTCTTGTCTTTTATTCTCATCCTTGATATCTAACTGAATGCCTTCTGAAAAGGGCCTATTTCTAGTCTTTTGCTCTATTAAAGCAAGATTCGCATCTGCTACAATAACGTTCCAATGATTACGCTCAGCTTCGTTAATTAAATAATCGATTAGTACTGTAGCCGACTTGCCTGCACCAAAGAGCAGCATGTTTTTTTGTTGCATTTTTATATTTTTGAAAGGAAGTTTTTCGAAAAAATCAACTCCTTTTTTAATTGCTGGCAAGATATCATCTTGGATAGACTTTGCCAAAGTTTATCTCTTAATTTGCCTCATTTTTTTAATCTTTACAACTTGTCCACAAAGTCCAGAAATTTGTGCAAAAACAATCTAAAAACAACCTTTATTTTAAGTAAAAAATCCTTTAGATTCCTTACATTTGCTCACTATTAAAACATATGGAAAATCTAGAGAATTTCGAGGGATCAAACCTCAATAACAGAGGAAAAATAATTCCGGTAAACATTGAAGAGCAAATGAAAACGTCCTACATCGATTATTCGATGAGCGTTATTGTTGGCAGGGCTTTGCCTGATGTTAGAGATGGTTTAAAACCGGTTCATCGCAGGGTATTATTTGGGATGAGTGAATTGGGTAATTATAGTAACAAGGCCTATAAAAAATCTGCACGTATTGTGGGAGAAGTGATGGGTAAATATCACCCACATGGAGATGCCTCAATTTATGATACAATGGTACGTATGGCTCAGGAATGGTCGATGCGCTACAAGATGATAGATGGTCAGGGTAATTTTGGAAGCCAGGATGGAGATCCTCCGGCAGCTATGCGTTATACGGAGGTTAGAATGGAAAAGTTTGCGGAAGCCATGATGGAAGATCTGGAGAAGGAAACAGTAGACTATCAATTCAATTTTGATGATTCTCTAAAGGAACCAACGGTATTGCCTACACGCATTCCTCAATTACTATTAAATGGAAGTAGTGGGATTGCAGTAGGTATGGCAACAAATATGATGCCTCATAACTTGAATGAAGTTATTGACGGATGTATTGCGTATATCGAAGACAATGATATAACACTTGACGAATTGATCAAACATGTTAAAGCACCAGATTTTCCAACTGGAGGTATTATTTATGGATACGAAGGTGTAAAAACTGCATTATTTACAGGACGTGGTCGTGTCGTTCTTAGAGGTAAAACCACCATTGAAGCAGATGCACGCGGAAGAGAAAAAATTGTGATTACTCAAATTCCTTATCAAGTAAACAGAGATACGTTAACACAAAAGATAGGAGAGTTAATTAATGACAAAGTAATTGAAGGCATCAGTGATGTCAATAATGAAAGTAATAATAAAGAGGGGACTCGTATTGTAGTTGAATTGAAAAAAGACGTGGTAGCCCAGGTAGTCATCAACCAGCTTTATAAATATTCAGAGCTTCAAACTTCATACGGAATAAATAATGTAGCCTTAGTAAAAGGCAGACCAAGACAATTGAATGTCAAACAACTTATTTCAGAGTTTGTAGAATTCAGACATGAAGTTGTAATAAAAAGAACAAAATACGATTTACGTAAAGCACAGGAAAGAGCGCATATATTGGAAGGCTATATTATTGCATTGGACAATCTTGATGCGGTAATTAAATTAATCAGAGAAAGTTCTACTCCTAATATTGCTCAAGAAGGTTTACAAAGCGTATTCGGAATGAGTGAGATTCAATCTAAAGCTGTATTAGAAATGCGTTTGCAGCGCTTGACAGGAATGGAAATTGATAAAATTCGTGAAGAACATGCTGAAATTATGCGTTTAATTGAAAGATTAAAAGAAATTTTAGCAAACGAAGGACTAAGATTTGAAATCATCAAGGCCGAACTTTTAGAAGTAAAAGCAAAATTTGGCGATGAGCGTAAATCTGAAATCGTTTATGCAGATGATGAAATAGATATGCTTGATTTGATTGAAGAAGAAGATGTGGTAGTAACAATCTCTCATTTGGGATACATCAAACGGACTTCAGCGAATGAATACCGCCAGCAAAGAAGAGGTGGCCGAGGAGCAAGAGGAAGCAGCACGCGACAAGAAGATTACATAGAGCATCTTTTTGTAGCTTCCACGCACCATACTTTATTATTCTTCTCTGAAAAAGGCCGTTGTTTCTGGCTTAAAGTTTATCAAATTCCAGAAGGAGATAAGACTAGTAAAGGACGAGCTATTCAGAATATGGTTCAAATTCCCCAAGATGATAAGGTAAGAGCGATAATAGATGTTAAGAATTTTGATGATGAAGAATATGTAAACAATCACTATATCGTTCTTTGCACCAAGAATGGCATTATCAAAAAAACTGATTTGAAAGACTTCAGTAGACCACGTCAATCTGGTATTAATGCAATCAATATTTTGGAAGGAGATCAATTATTAGCTGCAGAACTTACAGATGGCAATTGTGAAATCATGTTAGCTGTTAAAAGCGGCAGAGCAATTCGTTTCCATGAATCTGCAGTAAGAAGCACAGGTCGCGGCGGAATTGGCGTTTACGGAATAGAAGTAGATGAGACTAACAATCAAGCAGTTGGGATGATTTGTGTAAATAAAAATGACAAGTCAAAAACAGTATTGGTTGTAAGTGAAAAGGGTTATGGCAAACGAACATTCCTTGATGACCCAGAAACAGGCGAAGCAAATTACAGGATAACGAATCGTGGGGGAAAGGGCGTAAAAACAATTAATGTTACCGAAAAAACAGGAAAATTAGTTGGATTACTAGCTGTAACAGAAAAAGAAGATTTGATGATTACCTGCGTAAGTGGTGTTACCATAAGAATGCCTGTAAGCGGAATTAGCGAACAAGGAAGAGCTACGCAAGGCGTAAAATTGATTAAGGTAGATGATGGTGATGAAATTGCAGCTATTACTCAATTGGATGAAATGGAGGAAGAATTGGAAATTGATCAAACTCTGGAAAACTCAACTGAGAATACAGATACTGAAACTAATCCGGAAACTAATCCAAATGTAGCTGATGCAGACGATATCGAAGCGACCGAAAATGGCGAGGAAGGACCAACAGCTTAATCAGATTAATTCCTAAAAATTACTCAAGGCTTATTTTATCAAATAGCTGTCCGACAATAATTGGGCAGCTATTTTTTTTGCTATTATAATTACATAACTGTGGTTCGAACCACAACAATAGCTACACAAATAATTTTATAGCCAAGCGGCTGCTTGGCTAATTATCGCAATTGAGAAAACTAAATATAAGCTTGTGGGGTATGGTTTTCGCCATAAATAATTAAAGTGCATTAAAATCAATACCAATTAGTTATGAATATTTGTATAAATTAAAAATAAGCATAAGCATTGCGTAATGATGTGATATTTGCCAAGTAAGTGATAGTATCCCCAAATACAAGAATCGTATAATTTCAGTAAAACTTCTCAAGATTGGTTCGTACCAAATGGATGATACAGTTAAATTATTATGGATGGCTCAGACCTGCAATGAATCATCTTTCATTTACTGGATTAAAATAACTGGCTATTGGGCTCGGTCCACTAAAAAGGAACTGGTAAACAAAACCTGGTAGTTATGCTTCAAACTCAGCATCAAAATAGAGAATACTTTTTCAAAAAAATCCCAGCAGAAGTGTCATGCAATTTGTTTTTTTATAAAACAGGCGCCATAACAAACACAATAAGAGAATGAAAGGCCTTTGCGATATTTCAACTAAGTATAGGATATCTCGTTCCTTTCGTTCCGTTATTCTATTTAACATAATATTAATTATGAGGCAGAAAGATGGTAAAGTATATTATTAGAGCGGCTTAAAAAAAAGCTGAGTTTGATGTTCTCAGTAATAAACCCTGAACCGATATTGCGATATTGCAATATTACGAATACCCAAACAAGCCAGCCAAACATTTCCACTGAAGTTTATTTAATTTTAAATGATTGTTTCGACTCTTTAATTTTTTATTATCCCTATACTGAATTTAATTAAAGTAAATTTGCAACATGAAGGAAATTTTAATGAATACCGAAACGATTTTAAATAACTTGAAAATAAAGTCGTTGAATCCAATGCAATTGGCTACTCAAGACGCCATTATTGAAAATAAAGAAATTGTCCTCTTATCGAATACGGGATCAGGCAAAACCTTAGCATTTTTAATCCCACTAATCCATTCGCTCGATCTCAACAATCTAAACCAAACTCAAGCCCTTATTCTTGTTCCGTCCAGAGAACTTGCTTTGCAAATCGAGTCTGTACTAAAACAAATTCAACCAGGCTGCAAAATATCATGCTGCTATGGCGGACATAAACGTGAAATCGAAGAAAATAATTTGACACAGGCCCCAACTATTGTTATTGCTACCGCAGGCCGAATGGCTGATCATTTAAGACGCGGGAATATCAAAACAACTCAAATCTCCTTTTTAGTCCTGGATGAATTTGATAAAATTCTTGAACTAGGCTTTCAGGAAGAAATGGAATATATTCTTTCTCAATTACCCGCAGTAAAACAAAAAATCCTTACTTCTGCGACTCATGCTGTTGAGATTCCAGCTTTTGTTAAAATGAAGGCTGTTCATACGCTTAATTTTCTGACCGATGAGAATCAAGACGTTATAAAATTGAGTATCAAACGATTACATTCTCCTGAAAATGATAAAATTGACACCTTATTTGTTTTGATTTGTTCTTTAAAGGACACTTCTACTATTGTATTTTGCAATCATAGAGATGCAGTAGAAAGAACCCATAACCTTTTGTTAGAAAAAGGAATTTTAAACGTTTTTTATCATGGTGGTATGGAACAGCAAGACCGAGAAACAGCCTTATGTAAATTTAGAAATAAAACGTCTAACGTATTGATTACTACAGATTTAGCTAGCAGAGGATTAGATATAGAAAACATCAGAAGTGTTGTTCATTATCACTTACCTTTAACCGAAGATGCCTTTACCCACCGAAATGGCAGAACTGCAAGAATGGATGCCACAGGTTCTGTTTTTGTAATTTTCGGACCTGAAGAAGAAATGCCAGATTATATTGCAGAAAGCTCTATTGTAATGGCTTTACCTACCCAATATGAATTACCTGAAAAACCAAAATGGAGCACCTTGTTTATTGCTGCCGGCAAAAAGGATAAAATCAACAAAATTGATATCGTTGGATTTTTAACACAAAAAGGCAACTTAAAAAAAGATGAGATTGGCTTAATTGATGTGAAGGATTTTTCCGCATTTGTAGCTGTTCGAAAATCAAAAATCGGACAAGTCATTGAATCGGTGAAAGATGAAAAAATAAAGAATAAAAAAGTAAAAATTGCAATAGCTAGATAACTAACTTTTAGGGAATTATTATAAAACATCAATCCTCTTCTTTTAGCATGTTGATATCTTCTATAAGCCTTTCCATCTCTAGTTGTAAGGTTCCATTATAAACACCGCGGATGCGTCTGTGCTTATCTAGTAAAATGAAATTTTCAGTGTGTAAAAACTCATTGCCAGTTTGATAATATCCTATCACATCCCCAGCAAAATATTCTTTTTTCGCCAACCGATAAATATCATTTTGCTTGCCGGTCAATAGATACCATTTTCCACTTATCACTCCTTTCGCCTTGGCATATTTTTTTAATACAGGAACGCTGTCCATATCAGGTGTAACAGAATGTGACAGTAATAAAATATCATTATCATTTTTGAAGGCCTCTTGCAGAATCCCCATATTAGCGGTCATCTTCGGACAAATACTTGCACATTTGGTAAAAATAAAATTAGCTACATAAATTTTACCCCACACTGTTTTTTCTGTAACTGAATTCCCATCTTGATCTGTAAAAGAAAATGCAGGAATATGATGAATGCTATCAAATGAAGGGTTGTCTTTATCAATCCATTCCGGAGTGAAATCTGGCTTATTGATAAACGGCATAGCGTCTTTGTTGGGCTTTTGATTACAGGCCCCAAGTATCATCAATAATAAAACAATCCCCCTATTTTTTAATAATTGAATCATAAGGATTAATACAAGTTTTTAAACCTAATAGTCCGTATTTTCTGCCATTTTTAATTACATAATTTGCTCTCACTGTTCCATCTCCCCACCATAATCTTTGACTGCCCATTTCATTCCCATCTTCATAATGAAAATATTTCACCAACAAACCATTGTCAATCCATTCTTTAAACTCTCCTTCATATTTATCATTATACACCGTAAAATAAAATTTTAATTTACCATTAGGCCACCAGCCTCTGTGCAGACCTTCTTTTTTACCATTAATGTAAAACCTTTCTTCAGATAACTGTTTGTTTGAATGCCATTTCCGTTGGAATCCTTCCTCTACCCCATTAAAATAAGACTGAATGAATGAGGTATCTCTGGTTTCGTATAAGCCATATCGATAGCCTGTAAAAAAAGAGTCCCCATAATAAACCGTATCCTGGTGGTTAGAAAATCGATTGTCCGTTGAATTTATATATACAAGTGGGACTTTTTTTTCTATTTTTATGGGTTTGATATCATGAGCTATATCCTCATTCTTAATAGTATTATTACAAGTTGATGCAAAAGAAAGTGTCATACCAATACTAAACAAAAAAAATGCATCCTTCATTGATTTTATACGATTATTCATCTGCAAAAAACTATTGGGTTACCGTACCTTTTGTACCATAAAAACCATTGCCATTTAAATAAGGCGAGTCGTTTGTAAAATGATAATGATAAATCCCTCCAGGATACTCTGTGGTGGCATGTGTATGACCATGATAAACATCCAAACCGGTTGGAGTTGACCCTCCTACTTCTTCAGGACCATATACAGGGAAGCCATCCAATAGAAAACCCATCAATGAATGCTTGGTGGCATGAACCGTTGTAAGATATTTAGGTTCTACGTGATAATGATACATATTCGACATTTGAGGATGCCCCCAGTATTGATCAAAACCATGAATCTCGCCACCTAAAACAACTCCTCCTGCTGCATATTGGTTAAAAAATGGCACCCCATCTAACCCAATTCCGATAACACCCATTGGTGTAGCAGCATGAGTAGATGCCATAACTGGATTTAGAGGGAAGGTCAATGTTATATTTTGGACACCAATAGTTCCTGGAGCTTTTATAAAAGAGCTATCATGAAAAGTTGGACCAGAGAAGGCCTCATAAAGTACATTATTAGTAGGCCAATAAACACTTTTACGATTAGGCTGATCATATGATTTTATCGTAACGGTGGTAGAAGTGTAAGTAATACTATAAGCCCCATAAATAGAATCGTAAACTGTTCTGTTAGAAGTCGCACCAGTATTTACAGTTAAACTAATACTACATGACTGACCACCAAAACTTATTGGAAACGTAGCTGTCCCTGTTGATGTTGGCGTACCTGAAATCGAATATGATAAATTACCATTGCCATTAGCAAGTGTCCCTCCTTGAAGCACAGCACTCAATCCCGTAACACCAGTTGAAGATATAGCAGTTCCATTCACATAAGCAGCTCCGTTACCTCCTGCATAAGGAATAGTAGCAATTGCAGTATATGCAGTATTTGCTGTTGCTGTAGAAACTGAATATGAAGCAGAAATACAACCCAATGTTGTTACAGAAGGAGTAGCAGGATTAACTGCGTTAACAACTAAACTAATATTACATAACTGCCCACCCACACTTACTGGAAAAATAGCCGTACCAGTAGATGTTGGTGTACCTGAAACCAAACATAAAAAATTACCATTACCATTTGCAAGTGTACCTGCTTGAAGTACTGCGCTTAATCCCAACACACCCGTTGAAGATATTGCAGAACCTATCGTGT
>CALQJH020000061.1 GCA_943330835.2 Candidatus Kuenenia stuttgartensis | reverse complement strand
TCACAATATTGTGTTGAGTATGAAGAGCAGTAATCCACAAGTGATGGTTCAGGCCTATCGATTACTGATCAACCATATGATGAATGAATTTGGAGAATGTTATCCGCTTCATTTAGGCGTTACAGAAGCAGGAGATGGTGAAGATGGCCGTATCAAATCTGCTATTGGAATTGGAACACTTTTAGAAGATGGTATTGGTGATACGGTTCGTGTATCCTTAACCGAAGATCCTGAGTTTGAAATACCTGTTTGTATGGATTTGGTGAAAAGATATTCAAGCCCAGCTGTTCCGTCCATTGTTCCTGAAATGAATAAGTTGACTTACGATCCTTTTAATTACGTGAGAAGAGAAAGTATTGAAATAGGGAATATAGGATCTAAGCAAGTCCCTGTTGTTATCGCAGATTATAGTAAATATTTAAAGATTTCCCCTGAAGAACTTGCTGCTATTGGATATCAGTATAATGAAAAAACAGACAAATGGCATATTGCTGATGCCGCTGCAGATTATTTGTATTGTAAAAATGAGCCTGCTTTTAAATTGCCAGGAACTTTAAAAGTTATTCTTGATGCTGCTATTTGGGCGATTGCTTCGGATAAAGAAAAGTGTTTTCCCATTTTTGAAGCTCAGCAATATTTGAATAATGAGTGCAGTAAATCTGACTCCTTGAATTTTGTAATGATTGATTGTTTTTCGAATCCTGATGTACTTGCAGCCGAAGTTTTGGCAAAAATAAAAAATGATCACACCGCGGTTCTATGTCTGAGTTCCGAAAATAAAAATGCAGTTCAGTCGATAAGAAGAATGTTTGTTGAATTGACTTTAAATAATATTAAAAATCCGGTTGTAATACTTTGTGACAGTAATGACGAAACTAATGACCAGTCTTTAATTCATTATGCTGTTGAAACAGGTGCATTGTTGATTGATGGATTAGGAGATGGTATTTGTCTCGGCTATCATTATGCTGATATCAATAAATTACCTCCCCTGCAGCAATTGAATTCTATTGCATTTGGGATACTACAGGCAACGCGTACACGAATTTCTAAAACAGAATACATCAGTTGTCCAAGTTGTGGGCGAACGCTCTTTGATTTGCAAGAAACTACTGCAAAAATAAGAGCTGTTACCAATCATTTGAAAGGGGTAAAAATTGCCATCATGGGATGTATTGTGAATGGTCCAGGAGAAATGGCTGATGCAGATTTTGGATATGTAGGAAGTGGTGTTGGAAAAATTACTTTATATAAAGGAAAAGAAGTGGTAAAGCGAAATGTTAATAGCGAGGTAGCTGTAGAAGAATTGATACTGTTATTGAAAGAAAATGGAGCGTGGGTTGAGGTTTCAGACAATAATTTAAAATAAGAAAACCTGATTGATGAAGACTGATTTTTTAGTAATAGGAACGGGTATTGCAGGGCTGACTTATGCATTAAAAGTTGCGCAAGCTTGTCCTGATAAGTCTGTGGTTATTTTAACGAAAACACATAGCGATGAGACTAATACTAAATATGCTCAGGGTGGAATTGCTGGTGTTATGAATGTTAATGAAGATAGTTTTTCCAAACATATTGAAGACACGTTGATTGCAGGTGACGGTTTATGTAATTCAACCATTGTAGATGTTGTGGTGAAAGAGGGTGTAGAAAGAATAGAAGAAATCATTAGCTGGGGAGCGCAATTTGATAAGCAGCCTGATGGCGATTTTAAATTGGGTAAAGAAGGAGGGCATAGTGAATCCAGGATATTGCATCATAAAGATGTGACTGGAAGAGAAATGGAAAGAGCCTTATTGGAAGCCATAAAAAAATGTAATAACATACATCTTGTTAGTCATTGTTTTGTTCTTGATATTATTACGCAGCATCATATTGGCTATCTCGTTACGAAGTCAACTCCTGATACAGAATGTTATGGCGTGTATGTATTGAATCTTCATAGTAACAAGATTGAAAAAATAATTTCAAGAATAACTTTACTGGCAACAGGTGGTAATGGCCAGATCTATCGTACTACAACAAATCCTTCCATTGCAACAGGAGATGGTGTTGCAATGGTTTACAGAGCCAAAGGGAGAATTGAAAATATGGAGTTTATCCAGTTTCATCCTACGGCCTTGTACGAATCTGCTATTAAAGGCCATTCCTTTTTAATAACGGAAGCGGTTAGAGGAGAAGGGGCTGTTTTGTGTAATCAGGATGGCCTGCCCTTTATGGAAAAATATGATGCGCGAAAAGATTTAGCACCTCGTGATATTGTTGCAAGGGCCATAGATAATGAAATGAAAATCAACGGAACTGAATTTGTATATCTTGATTGCCGTCATTTAAATCTAGAAAAATTTAAGGAGCATTTTCCTAATATTTATGAAAAATGTTTAAGTGTTGGTATTGATATTCATAAAGATTTGATTCCAGTTGCTCCGGCAGCACATTATAGTTGCGGAGGAGTAAAGACTGATGAGTGGGGTAAAACTTCTATCAAACATTTATTTGCATCCGGAGAATGTGCCAGTACAGGGTTGCATGGGGCCAACAGATTGGCGAGTAATTCTTTGTTAGAAGCAATGGTATTTTCTCATAGAAGTTTTTTAGCTGCTGTTCGCGAAATTGATAGCACGCCTTATAAAAACAATATTCCTGATTGGGATGCTGCAGGGACAACGGCACCTAAAGAAATGATTATCATTACACAAAGCGTGAAGGAGTTGAAATTATTGATGACCGATTATGTGGGAATTGTTCGAAACAATGAGCGATTACAAAGAGCTAGCAGAAGATTGGATTTATTGCATCAAGAGACTGAAGCATTGTACCAGAAGACAGAAGTGTCTCCACAATTATGTGAATTAAGGAACATGATTACAACTGCGTATCTCATTGTTAAAAGTGCCGAATTAAGAAAAGAAAGCAGGGGATTGCATTTTAATACGGATTATCCAAATCGTGATGTTATCTTACAAAATACAATTTTATAATTAAGATGGGTTTTATAAATTTCGCAACTGGTTTTTAGTTTAAACATGATTATGTATTATCTCCTTTATAGTTTATTTTATTTATTCTCCTTGTTGCCCTTTTTTATATTATATAAAATAAGTGACTTTGCTTTTTTTATGATGTATTATATTGTCAGATATAGAAAAGACATTGTTTTCAATAATTTAAATATTGCTTTTCCGGAAAAATCTACTGCTGAAAAAACCATCATTGCAAAAAAATTCTACAAGAATATTACTGATACCTTCATAGAAACAATCAAGTTGCTCAGTCTATCAGAAAAAAGATTTTTACAAATGGCCGAAATAAATTTAGATGAAACCATTGCGTTAGCTGAAAAGGGGAAGAGTATCCAGTTTCATGGTGGGCATCAATTTAATTGGGAACTGGCCAATTTATTGATTGCCCAAAAAATGAGTATTCCGTTTATTGGCGTTTATGTCAAAATAAGTAACAAGCACCTCAACAAAATCTTTTATAATTTAAGATCCAAAACGGGAACTATTCTTGTTGCAACACATGAATTCAGATCGAGGATGCACGAGCTATTAAAAAGTCAGTATTCAATAGGGTTGGCGGCTGACCAGAATGCTGCAAATCCATCAAATGCTTTTTGGTTAAACTTTTTCAACAAACCTGTACCTTTTGTTACAGGGCCGGATAAAGCCGCTATCAAAAATAAAACAGCGGTTGTTTTTGTGAAATTATTAAAAGTAAAAAGAGGGAAATATAAATTCATTTCTCAAGTAGTAACGGAAGACGCTTCAACATTAAAGGAAGGCCAACTCACGCTACTTTACAGAGACTTTTTAGAAGAAACAATTCGAAGTCAGCCAGACAATTACTTATGGAGTCATCGTAGGTGGAGATGGGAATTTCAAGAAGAGTATAAGCAAATGTGGATTGATACAGTTCAACCAGAAATTAAAAATACTTGATACATCAATTTTCCACTATTGTTTCTTTAACAATTGTTGCTTTTTCCAGTTGTTTGATTTCATTCCAACCTCCTAAAATATTACGAAGATTATTTACTCCTTCACGTTTCAGCAATGAAGCCGCAATAACACTTCTATAACCACCAGCGCAATGAATGTATAAATTCTGGCTATCCTCGAATTGAGACAATTGAATAAGGTCTGTCATTTCATGAAGAGGAAGATTTAGCGCATTTTCCAGATGACCTTCTGCAAATTCATTTTCTTTTCTGACATCCAAAATCAATAAGCTGGGGTCGTGTGGGATATCCATAATGAGTTCGTCAGCTTCAACATCAATAATTAAATCAATGGGTTCATTTTCATTTTTCCAGGTTTCAAATCCACCATTAAGGCAACCCTGCATTTTATCAAATCCCACTCTTGAAAGACGAATAACTGTTTCTTCTTCCTTGCCTGGTTCCGTGACTAATATTATGCTTTTGTCAAAAGGCAAAATTGCTCCAGCCCATTCAGCAAAGCGTCCTTCCAATCCTATTGAAATAGATCCGGGGATGAAGCCTTCTGTAAATGTGGTGGCAGGTCTTGTATCTAAAATAATGGCTTCATCCGTAATAGCATTTTTGAATTCATTTATGGATAGCAATTGAGTTCCCTTTTGGGAAATATTTTTTATGTCATCATAACCTTCCTGATTTATTTTCGCATTGATTGCAAAATAAACGGGAGCATTTTGAAGACCTGATGTAACTGCACTTACAAATTCCTCTTTACTCTGGGGCATTAATGCATAATTGGTCTTTTTCTCTTCGCCTATTGTGCTATGCGTATTAGGACCTAAATTTTTTCCGCAGCTGCTTCCAGGGCCATGTGCAGGGTAGACAACGATATCATCATGAAGCGGTAAGATTTTTGTTTGAATGGTTTCATACATAATTCCTGCAAGATCTTCGCTGCTCATATCTCCACTGCTTAAGTCAGGTCTGCCTACATCTCCAACAAATAAAGTGTCTCCTGTAAAAATAGCATGCGGATGATTATGTTCATCTTTCAACAAGTAGCAGGTGCTCTCCAAGGTATGTCCGGGAGTATGTAAAACTTCTATTGATATCTTCCCCATTTTTATTATTTCACCATCTTTTGCTGAATGTATTTTATAGTTTGTTTTAGCACCAGGGCCATAAATAATTGGAGCATTAGTTTGTTTACTTAAATCTAAATGTCCACTCACAAAATCAGCATGAAAATGTGTTTCAAAAATGTATTTGATACTTGCCTTCCTTTGATTTGCAAAATCGAGATAGGTATCAATATCTCTAAGAGGATCAATAATCGCTGCTTCTCCTTCGCTTTCAATATAGTATGCCGCCTCACTAAGGCAGTTTGTATAAAATTGTTTGATAAACATGCTAAAAAATTAAGGAACAAAGATAAAAAAAAACGGTTGCTTTGGGCAACCGTTTTAATCTTTTGAAAAGAATCATTAATCAACTAATTCATGGATAAATTTATTGATATCTTCAATTCTTTTATGGCTTACCGTGTAGAAGATGAATTTGCCATCACGTTGGGTAATTACAATTCCAGCTCTTCTTAAAATAGCCAAGTGTTGAGAAGCTACAGATTGCTCCAATCGAAGTTTCACATAAATTTCAGTAACAGTGATTTTCTTTTCTGTATCAATAAGATTTAATATCTGTTGACGAAGTTTGTGGTTCAATGCTCTTAATACAAGTGCTGCTTTTTTTAAGGTGTTAAGATTCACTTTTAAGGAGTTGTTCGCGAGACTTAGCGTATCTCCATTGTTTTCCGACGGTTGATTTGGAACGATCATAGTTTGTTTTTTAGGTTTACTTAGATTTTAATTGAGTGCAAATATATAAAAATCAGTTAAGAATAAAAATAATCTAAATCTAATATTTTGTTAACGAAATATTAACTTTTATTTAGCCGGGGTAGAAAAAGGTTGGAATTCTTTCAAATAAAAGGGGTCTGTACTTACTAAATCATCAAATAAACCTTGATTGTATTTGATTTGCGACAACTCTGCCATGGATAAAATAACATCTTTCTCAGAGAGGAAATGGGCCTTTTTATGATTAAAAATAGTTTGAAATTTTCCGGCACCGCTCCCTATGAAATAAATATTTTTTTGCTCAATAACATTATTAAAGTTGTCATTATTCAAAATCATTGCTGAAGCGGGATGGATTTCTTCTAGGTTCAAGTCGTACATGATGGTAAAAACTTCCATTCTTCTGGCATCTATCATTGGACAAATGATGCTATCTGTGATACTTATTTGTTTCAGACCATCATTAGCTAATAGCATTAAAGAGTCAATGGTTATCAGTGGTTTTTGTAAAGCAAAACACAAACCTTTTGCAGAAGACATACCCACTCTTAATCCGGTATAAGATCCAGGACCTTTACTCACGGCAATGGCTGATAGTAGTTTGATAGGTATAGATAAATCATTACAAAGTTGTTCAATAGCTTTGTGCAAGAAAGCGGCATGATCTTTTTGGATATTATTTTCAGCAGCAAGCAGTACCTTCCCGTTCTCAGCAATACTTACTCTTGCAGTTTCTTGTGCTGTATCTATATTTAGTATTAAACTCATGGTATTAAGGCTTCAGCTTCTAATGATTTTGATGGGCTATATCTTTTATCAATACTGGTTAGTTTTTTCAAAAGGGAGTAAACGTTTTTTGGTCCAATTTCCTTTACCCATTCAAACGGACCTTTTGGATAATTTGTTCCCAGTTTCAAAGCGGTGTCAATTTCCGCCTCTGTGCTTATCTGTTCTTCTTTTGCGAAATAGGCTTCATTGATGATCATGGCTATTATTCTTG
Source organism: Candidatus Kuenenia stuttgartensis (assembly GCA_943330835.2). The sequence goes on along the minus strand of CALQJH020000061.1, from coordinate 2,338 downwards.
CAGATACAAATCCAGGCTCATCAGCGAATAATGAAAATGATTTTCCCAAAAGAGATAATAGTGCTTCATGAGGTTTACTTATCTGTCCGGATATTTCCCAGGAAGGTCTTTTTAAAAATCCTTTCCAGCCGTTGATTCTTAGGATATTTTGTGAGTGGTTATTTTCTTTTAAAGTGTATGAGACGCTGTTTATAAAAACAGGCAAAGTTGTGGAGGTGTAATTTCCCTCGCCTGCATCATCATTTAAGTTGATTAATACATCCACATCATTGGTTTGGAGTAATGATTCTAAAGAGGTAACTCTTAGCCAAACAATCTGATGAGATAATTCAGTCAACTCTTGATAAACTTTTTCATTTGCTAATACAGCAATTTTCATTCTTTGGAAATTTTAGCAAAAATAGGTTGTTGAATAAGATATATTTGTATTCGAAATAAAAAATCGAAATAATGGACAAAAAAGTAATAAATATTGCAACTGCTCCGGCGCCAATTGGTCCTTATAATCAGGCCATCAAGACAGGGAACTTGTTATTTATATCCGGACAAATAGCCTTGGTACCAGGAGAGGATATCTTATTAAATGCAAGTATTGAAGAAGAAACCCATCAAGTCATGAAGAATTTGTCTGCCATTCTTAGTTCAGAAGGCGCTGATTTTGCAAATGTGGTTAAAACAACTATTTTTTTATCAGAGATGGTCCATTTCGCCACTGTGAATGAAGTATATGGTCAATATTTTTCTTCAGCTTATCCTGCAAGAGAGACGGTTGCAGTAAAGGGATTACCTAGAAATGTAAATGTCGAAATCAGCATGATTGCTGCTTTATAATATGATTATCATTACAGCGCCCGTTCATCCATTTTTACTTGATACCTTAAAAGACAAAGGTTATCCATATGTTTATTTGCCGCAACTCGATTATAAAGGGCTGCTCTTGGAAATACCTTCTGCAACAGGATTAATTGTAGCAACCCAAATAAAAATTGACAGGCAAATGATTGATTTGGGAAGTCAGTTAAAATGGATTGGTCGTCTTGGAAGTGGCATGGAGCATATCGATGTGGCCTATGCGAAGGAAAAAAATATACTTTGTGAAAGTAGTCCGGAAGGGAATAAGAATGCAGTAGCAGAGCATTCCTTGGGTTTGTTATTGAATTTGCTCAGAAACATCAACAAAAGTGCAAATGAAGTAAAAAATGGAATTTGGCTCAGAGAAGAAAACAGAGGATTTGAATTAGCAGGAAAAGTTGTAGGTATTATTGGGTTTGGAAATACGGGTTCAGCGTTCGCTAAATTATTGTCTTCATTTGATGTAACTATTTTGGCTTATGATAAATATAAAATTGGTTTTGGAAATGAGAAGGTGAAAGAGTCTTCGGAGGAAGAAATTTACAAACAGGCGGATGTGATTAGTTTTCATGTGCCATTAAATGCAGAAACGCAACATATGGCTGATAGTCATTTTTTCGAAGCCCTTTCCCGAAAACCACTTTTAATAAACTCCTCGAGAGGGAAAATAATAGAGACAAATGCTTTAGTTCATGCCATAAAATCAGCCATGATATCTGGTGCAGCTCTTGATGTATTAGAAAATGAAAATTTGACCTCATATTCGGATGAAGAGAGGGATAGTTTAAGTTTTTTGACCAATCAAAACAATGTGATTATTACACCACATATTGCTGGTTATTCTTATGAAGCTACTTATAAAATGAGTTGTATTTTATTAGAAAAACTAGGAATGCTATAGTGATTTCATAATTTCCTTTTTGTATATTTGTAAATTATGCAACGCTTTAGTGAACGAGGGCGTTGTATTTTTTTTTCTATTAGGTAAATGAATTATTATGGCAGAAACAAATTATGTAACACAAGAGACCTTTGACAAGATGCAAGAAGATTTGCATCACTTGAAAGCTGTTGATCGTCCAGCAGCAAGTCGTGCTATTGCTGAGGCCAGGGAGAAAGGCGATTTGAAAGAAAACGCAGAGTATGATGCTGCAAAAGAGGCCCAAGGAATGCTCGAAGCTAAAATTAAATATCTTGAAGGGGTAATTGCAACTGCCAGAATACTAGATGAATCAAATATCGATTTTAGCAGAGTAAGTATTCTGACGAAAGTGACTTTAACCAATATGGTGACCAATAAAACAGTGACCTATCATATTGTTTCTGAAAATGAAGCGAGTTTAAAAGATGGTAAGATATCTGTTACTTCTCCAATAGGCAGAGGGATATTGGGTAAAGTAGTTGGAGAAATTGCAGAAGTGACTGCGCCTGCAGGAGTTATGAAATTCAGGATTGACAATATAACAGTATAGCGTACACGATTACT
>CALQJH020000060.1 GCA_943330835.2 Candidatus Kuenenia stuttgartensis | reverse complement strand
GTCTTTTTCTGATGGCAGAGCGGAGTGATATATGCTATGGTACGAACCAGGTACGAACCATGGCTTAGAATAAAAATATTGTCTATAAAATCAACAAACACGACATATCAATTCTATATGGTACGAACCAGGTACGAACCATTGTAAGCCATGGAACCTCATCCAGACGTCTTTTTCTGATGGCAGAGCGGAGTGATATATGCTATGGTACGAACCAGGTACGAACCATGGCTGAGAATAAAAATATTGGCTAGAAAATCAACAAACACGACATATCAATTCTATATGGTACGAACCAGCTACGAACCATTGTAAGCCATGGAACCTTACCAAGACGCCTTTTTCTGATGGCAGAGCGGAGTGAATATATACTATGCTATATGTTGTGGTACGAACCATGGCTGAGAGTAAGCAACAACAGCTAGCCAATGAGCCAATGTTTTAAACCGTGGGCTAGCTGTTGTTCGTTGCTGTTTTACCAAAAAAAAGTAAATATAAAATTCATGATTGTTGAAACGAGTATATTCGTTTATCCTTTAAAAGAAAAGAATATAAAAAATTTAAACATGAAAAATACTTTTCTCCTAACAGCGTTTGTTATTGCATTGCTTATTACAACAAACAGCAACGCCCAAGTAGGAATTGGTGTATCAACGGCTAATATAAATCCATCGGCACAGTTGGATGTAACATCAACTACAAAGGGGTTATTGCCACCGCGCATGACCGAAGCACAACGTAATTTAATAATAGTAACCTCTGCTTCTGCTGGTTTGCAAATTTGGTGTACTAACTGTGGTGTTTATGGCGAAACTGAGGTATTCAACGGCTATTCTTGGACTAATATGGTTGGTGGTGTTGCTGCTGCTGCCCCATCTGCTACCATTGGCACACAAGTATGGACAACACAAAACCTCAACGTATTCACCTATCGAGATGGAACTCCCATTCCAAAAATAACGGATGCAACTGCATGGGCATCATTAACAACCGGAGCTTATTGTTATTACGACAATGACAGTGCAACCTATGCGGCTTTATATGGTAAATTATACAACTGGTATGCAATGAAAGACAGTACACATGGAGGTTTGGCACCAACTGGCTGGCATGTACCTACAGATGCAGAGTGGGCAACCTTAACAACAACATTGGGTGGAGAATCAGTATCAGGAGGCAAGATGAAAGCTTTAGGTACAACAAGGTGGATTACGCCAAATACAGGTGCTAATAATATCAGTGGATTTGCAGGTCTTCCGGGCGGCTACCGTCTCTTCAATGGTTCCTTCTTCAATATTGGCAGCAATGGGGTATGGTGGAGTTCTACTGAGTACCTTACCACCTACGCTTGGAACCGCGGCCTGAACTACAACACCAGCAATGCAAGCCGATTCTACAACTATAAACTAGGTGGTTTCTCTGTTCGTTGTCTGATGGATTAGCAGGGCGTGCAAACTGCGGAAGGGTTGATTTTCGAGAACTTCACCCCCAACTCCTCTCCTGAACGCACAGTGGACAGATACAAAACAAAAAAGGCTATACTTATTTTCTTACAAACGAAACAATCAGTTCCACTAACTCCCCAGAAATTGGCAACGATGGATTGCTATAACTTTTTACATTTTCGGCTCTGTCATCAGCAACAATTTTTAAAACATGGTTCATGTTTTTGATGATTTCTTTTTTGAAATCTTTATTTGCTTTTGATAACAACTCAGCATCGTCTTCAGAAACCTGAATATCATTGTCGCCCTGTAAAATTAAAACCGGAATTTTTAATTTAGCGATTTCAGTTTGAGGATTATATTTAAACCAACTGATTAGATAAGGTTGTACACTAGGCCTGAAAAGTGACGCCAGCATTGGGTTTACATCACTAACGGGATGGCCTGCAATAATGCTGTCTAAAATTGGGAACGCAATATCTTTAACCTGATCGGGTTGCTTGTCTAATTGCTCTCTTATTAATTCTTCGGCAGGTTTTCCTGCTCCTGCAATTGAAATAAATTTATCGGCCTTTCCATTTGATGCAATCATTCCAATTAACGAACCTTCGCTATGACCAGCAACAATAATTTTCGTAAATCTTTTATCTGCTTTTAAAAAACTGATCCAGTTGCGTACATCATTTACATAATCATCAAATCTCAAATCGGCTTCTTTGCCCATTGATGATGCGCTTTCTGCAATGCCTCTTTTATCATATCTTAATGATGAAATTCCTGATGCTGCAAGGGCAGAAGCCAGTTGTTGCAAACTATTATTTTTCATCCTTGGGTTATTCCCGTTTCTGTCTGTAGGGCCGGAGCCCGCAATAATCAATACAACAGGCCCCTTGGTAAAGGAAACTGCTGTTGTTATCGTTCCAAAAATTTTCCCTGTTGCAGTCTCAAGTATCGCAGCAGTTTCAATATGGTTGGTATCAGTTTGCTGAAGGGCAAAAGAAGTTGTATTTAAAATAAATAATAAAAGTGAAAATGTGATATGCTTGTTCATGCGTTTTTCTTTTTTATGGGTAACAAAGTTATATCAAACTTGTTGTTGAAATGGCGGTTAGGTCAATTTATTAATGTGGTACGAACCATAGCGATATAAATTTTATTGAAAAATGTCAATGTGAAAACACTCGGGGTTATGGTCTTTTTTCTATAAATAAATTGATTAATTAACCCTTTTTTGTTTTATGCATTGAATGAGATTTGTATAAAATGAAAACAGTTAGCATGTCCATAAGAGTTGGTTCAAAAACTGGTAATGAAAATAAAGATTATTCAAAGTAAAAAATAAAAAGCAAAAAGTCGACAATTTTGACTTTTCACTTTTGCATTTTGATTTAATTAGTAGCACATAAAATGCCCATAAGAGCAAGCTCATACCAAGCGGGATGAGTATTTAAGGGCATAACATGTGGCAATTATGTAAAATAAATATACACACATGAAAACAGCAGATCTTATTGTCATAGACATTGAAACGGCCTCAGCTTATCCATCATTTGATGAAATGGAATTTATCTGGCAGGAGTTGTGGATTGAAAAAGTATCCAAAACACTAACCAATGGGAATACGGTATCCGAACTCTATAACTCACGGGCAGGGGTAATGGCAGAGTTTTCTAAAATCGTATGCATCAGTATGGGCTGGTTTGATCAACCAGAACATCAAGTGTTCAGGATTAAGTCTTTATTTGGTTCGGATGAGAAATCTATTTTGACTGACTTTTTGTATGAGCTAAAAAAAATAAACAGCCTTAATCCCAACTGGATTTTTGCAGGCCATAATATTAAGGAGTTTGATATTCCATTTATCTGCAGAAGATTAATAGCAAACAACTTACAACTACCAGAATATCTTGATTTTCAAAAAATGAAACCATGGGAGACTAATATAATTGATACTTTTCAGTATTGGCGATTTGGGGATTACAAAAATTACACTTCATTAAAACTTTTGGCCAATGTGATGAAAGTCCCGTCTTCAAAGGATGATATAGACGGAAGTATGGTTGGTCCATTATACTGGGAAACAAATCCTATTCAACATGAAATCAACCTATTAAGAATCGCACAGTACTGTTCTAAGGATGTGATTACCACTGCGAATATTTTACTTCGCTTTGATAATCAAAAAATCATGAACCCGGAAAAAATTATTATCGAAGAGATGAAATCAACTTAACCTTTATTGGATGGGTTGAATACTTCAGTCAATATACTGGCTAATCTAAGACCTCCAATTACTAATTGTTTTTTTATAATGGAGATATTGTTATCAATGTATTTCAAATCCATATAATTGTTTTCAAAACTATACACTTTATCTAAATAAGAACGAGACTCGTACATCCATTTTAACTCATTGATCTTTTTTATTTCAGCGATATCACCACTTGACATCGTGTTGTAATACATTAGACAGGTATCAAGGTTTATTCTTTTGTACTCCAAAATCTGGGTATCCCAAATACTATGTAGATTTCCGGAAACATAAGGGGAACTAATTTGGATGGTATTCCCTCCTTTATCAATTGCATATCCCGTATGCAAAGGTTGGTGAAGATCTCCAGCTAAATGAAAAATCAGGAGCAACCTGTTTTTTATTTCTTTTTTCGACATATCGTTGGTTTTGTATCCTCTTAGTTCTACAATTGCTGAATGTAAAACAGACAAGATATCCCTCTTCTTGGAATCTGTATTGTATTTTTCACCTTTATCAATGTCTAAATAATGCCATGGTCTCATGAAATTGTAATAGCTATTGCTGCGTTCACTATCCATCCAATTGGCAGCTTCTTCGATGGTCATGTTTCCCAAGTATTGTTTTACAATCTTTTGTGTAGAATCGTCAAGAAAATGGAAGGCGATTTCAGCCACCAAGGCATGACCTGTAGCACCCCATGCCAGTGCAGTTTGAACATTTCCCAATAGTATAAAAATGGGCAGAACCAATAAGACAATTTGCTTTTTCATGCTGAATTAATTTGTGCGAAGCTACTATTTTTATCTCCATATTTTTACATGCAGGATAAATAATATTTGTTAAAAACAAACGGTCGTTTATTTTTTTGGTAATTACAGGAATAATTCCCTTAATTTGCGGTCTCATTATTCAACACCAGATATGACTACTTACAAATTTGGCTTCCTCGGGTTTCTTTTCGCAATGGGGATTTCTACTTCTTCTTTCGCACAAGAAAAAACCAATTCCCAGACACCTTCAACAATCCTTGATACAACCATCACTGAAGATGGAAAAGAAAATTTGCTTGACAATATTCCCATTGTTTCTTTGGATGAAAATGACGACCAGGATGGAAGTGCCCAAAATATCTCAGGTCAGTTAAATATTGGCAGGAATCCCTTCAACAGCGCTGCTGCATTTAATTTTAATGTGGTACGTTTTCGTACAAGAGGATATGATGCGGATTTAAACAGCACCTACATGAATGGGGCATCAATGGAAAATCTAGATAATGGCTTCACACCTTTTGGCTTGTGGGGTGGATTAAATGATGTACTGCGTAACAGACAAAATGCATATGGTCTTCAATCTAATAAATTTGGGTTTGGATCAATTGGTGGTGCAACAAATATTGATTCAAGAGCTTCAAAACAACGTAAACAAACGAGTATCGGCTATTCTTTGTCAAATAGAAACTATGTTCATCGTTTCAACTATACCCGTTCAACAGGATTTACTCCTAATGGATGGGCATTAAGTTTTTCTGCATCACGTAGATGGGCAGACGAAGGGTTTACTGATGGAACTTATTATGATGGTTGGTCTGGATATCTTGGAATTGACAAGAAAATAAATGAAAGTCACTTGCTTTCATTGGTTGTATTTGCTACTCCAACTGAAAATGGACGTCAAGGTGCTTCTGTTCAGGAAATGTTGAATTTAGCCGGAACTAATTTCTATAATCCATACTGGGGTTATCAAAATGGCAAAAAAAGAAATGCAAGTGTAGCTAAAACTTTCCAGCCAATTGCTATATTGACACACGAATGGAAAATAAATCCTAAGACAACCTTATTATCAGCAATGTCTTACATGGTCGGTGACAGAAGCCTTACCGGTCTTGATTGGTACAATGCTCCTGATCCTCGTCCGGATTATTATCGTTATCTACCCAGCTATCAGGAAGACCCTACATTAAGAGCACAGATTACAAATGCTTTCTTAAATGATGTAAACAGAAGGCAAATCAATTGGGATGGATTATATAATGCCAATTACGGAAATTATGAAACAATGCAGAATGTAAATGGAGTGGCTGATAGCAGTTACACTGGAAGAAGATCTTTATATATTCTTCAGGAAACTGTAACGCATACTAATAAATTCAATTTCAATACAACTTTCAATGCAGAAATCAATAACCATATCAGCCTTACAGCAGGATTGAGTTACGAAAGCCAGACTAATCATTATTATAAAAAAGTAAATGATTTATTAGGCGGAGATTATTATGTAGATTTAAATCAGTTTGCAGAAAGAGATTTTCCTTCAAACCCTTTAGCAGGACAGAATGATGTTAATAATCCTAATCGTGTGTTGAAAGTAGGGGATAATTATGGGTACAATTATGAAATTAAAATACAAAAAGCAACAGGATGGGTTCAAACAAATGTAAAATTACATGGTGTTGATTTCTTTATTGGGGCTGAAAATTCTTATACTAATTTCTCAAGAACCGGATATAATAAGTCTGGGCTGTTTTTGGATAATTCTTATGGAAAATCTGCTGAGCATGAATTTTATAACTACGCTGTAAAATCAGGGTTTAGTTCCAAAGTAGCAAAAATGAATTATATATTTATGAATGCTCGTTACGAAACAAGAGCACCTTATTTTGACAACGCTTATTTGTCTCCAAGAACAAGAAATGATGTTCAGGATAATTTAAGAAGCGAACACATCGCCTCTTTTGAAGGAGGTTATGCTTTGATTGCTCCAACTGTAAAATTCAGAGCTACATACTATTGCACTAAATTTACCAATCAAACTAATGTATTGACTTTCTACAATGATCAATTAAGAACGGTGGTTAATTACGCATTGAGTAATATTGGCAAAAAACATCAAGGCGTTGAATTGGGTGCTGAAGTTATTTTATACAAAGGCCTTACTGTTAATGCGGCGGCTGGAATTGGGGAATTCAAATATGAAACACGCCAAATTGCGACAGTAACTGTTGATAACAGCTCTAGTATTATTGAACAAAACAAAACTATTTATTCTGCAAATTACAATATACCAACACCTCAACAGGCTTACAACATCGGATTGAATTACCGCTCACCTAAATATTGGTACGTGAATCTTAATTTCAATTACTTTGATGATATGTGGTTGGATTTTAATCCTGTTCGCAGAACTGAAAATGCCGTAAATGGTGTTGATCCTACATCTTCTTTGTGGAATAATATTATTGATCAACAAAAATTAAAACCTCAATATACTGTCGATTTTTTCGGAGGATATTCATGGTTGATGAACAAGCGTTACAAATCATTGGGAAAGAGAACTTTTTTAGTGTTTAATGTAGGCGTAAGTAATTTGCTTAATAATACCAATATTGTATCAGGTGGTTATGAGCAATTGAGATTTGACTATGCAGAGAAAAATATTGATAAATTCCCTGCTAAGAAATTTTATGCTTACGGAACTAATTTCTCAGCAAGTATCGCATTAAGGTTTTAATGATAAAAAATAAAAAAACAACTTTTTAAAATAAACAACATGAAGAAAATCCAACAAATGTTTTTAGCAGTGATTTTAGTAGCTGCCATAACAACTTTTACTGCTTGTAATAAATCGTTTGATGCGCCCCCAGCGCCTTCCGATCCGAATATTACAGCTAATGTCACTATACAGAATCTGAAAACTTACCATACAGTACCTTCAAGTCTTGATTTAATTTCTCAAGATGTTATCATTTCTGGTATTGTAGTTGCAAATGATAAAAGTGGAAACTTTTACAAGCAACTTTTTATACAAGATTCAACAGGATCTATTCAATTGCAAATAGATGCAACTGGTCTTTACGCAAGTTATCCTGTGGGAAGAAAAGTGTACGTAAAATGTAAAGGGTTAACACTTAGCGATTATTATGGAACAATGCAGTTGGGCATAAAATCAGTTGTAGGAGGAGTTGCCTCACTTCAAGGTATACCAGGTGCTTCCATTTCAAATTATTTAATTGGTGCCTCATTAAATAATCCTGTTGTGCCAATGACAGTTACTTTATCTCAACTTGGTTCAGGATTGAGTGACAGATATATAAATTCACTTATCCAGTTGGAGGACTATGAGTTTACAGATACTGCAAATACTTATTCAGATACTTCAGCATACAGAAGTACTCAAAATCGCAACATTGTAAAAGGTTGTGGAAATACAACGCCGGTTATTGTGCGTTCTAGCGCTTATGCAAATTTTACCGGAGTTCGTTTACCAAAAGGGAACGGCAGTATAGCTGCGATTTACACTGTGTACAAATCATTCACAGGAACAGCTACAAAACAATTAATCATTCGGGATACATCAGACGTTAAATTTACTAATCCCCGTTGTGGTCAGTTACCAGCGTCAAATATTTCTGTATCATCAAATAATTTGTCAGGCTTTAATTATTTAATTGCTAATGGTGGTCCTTCTGCTGAAAAAACTTTTACAGCTTCTGGGAATCCACTTACGGCAGATATCTCCATTACAGCACCTGCTAATTACGAAATATCTACAACATCAGGTTCTGGATTTACCAATGCACTTACGCTTACACAAGTTTCAGGAAGTGTTGCTCCTACTATTATTTATGTAAGATTAGCTGCTGGATTGTCACAAAATACTTACAACGGCAATATCGTTTTATCTTCAACTGGCACTACTAATCAAACCATTGCATGTTCAGGAAGTGTTACAACTACAGCGCCTGCTGGTCCTGCAAGTATTGCTTCGGTTCGTGCTTTGTACCAGGGAGCTGATCTTAAAATAACGAATTCAACTACCATTACGGGTGTGGTAACATCTGACGCTGTAAATAAGAATATTTCAACGGGTGCAGTTATTATCCAGGATGGAAGTAACGCTGGGATAACTATTTATTTTGGCGGAACCATTACTTATAATATTGGTGATTCTATAGTTTTAGATATCACTAACGATTCTCTATTAAATTATAGAGGTTCTTTAGAAATAAAAACAACTTTCGGAACTGTTAAGCCAACTCCTGTTGCAACAGGAAGAATAGTTACCCCATTAGTAAAAACAATTGCTGAATTAAACACATCTTTATCTGCAGCTTTAGGCAGCCCTTCAAATCTTGAATTGGTTTTAGTTAAAGTGCTTAATGCTACGGCTTCGGGTGGTGCAACTTTTTCTGGCAATATGACATTAACTGATGCTACTGCAAATATTGTCCTTTACACATCTGCAACTGCTTTATTCAGTGCAACGGCATTGCCTGCTGGTCCAAAAAACTGGACTGGATATATCAAGTCGTATTTCACTTCAACTAAAGAATTTCTTATTCGGAATACAACTGACTTTCAATAATTAAAATGAAATAATTAACTAACGATAATGAGGCTACGTAAAATAGTAGCCTCATTATCGTTTTAAAAAACACAAAGCATAACCGAAAATTTTTTTTATGAAAAAAATATTTACAATT
>CALQJH020000059.1 GCA_943330835.2 Candidatus Kuenenia stuttgartensis | reverse complement strand
GCAAATGAAATCATCAGAATTGTTAGAGAAGAAAATGCAGACCTTCTTATTATTGGAGCACATGGACACAAGGGCATTAAAGATTTTATTTACGGAACTACCATCAATAAAGTGAGGCATGAATTAGAGATACCCGTATTTATTGTCAAAGCTTAAATCAAGAACTCAACCCTAATCTTGAATGCACTTTTGAAACAATGGCTTCAATATCTTGTTTTCTCATGCAATTAAAATGACCAAGAGGACATTTATGAAATCCAATTTTACTACATGGCCTACAAAACAACCCGTCAACTTCAGTGTTTTGGAAAATTTGATTTGAATGAATACCATAATAGGGATACATCCCAAAAAATGGTGTTGTATTTCCCCAAATTGTAATAATTGGCTTTTTTAATGCTGCAGCGATATGCATTAGTCCTGTATCATTTGTAATCACTAATTTAGATTGTCTAATTAAATCAGCCGATTCATTTAGATTAAATTTTCCGCAGGAATTGTATATTTTTATTGGATCTATCGATGCTACCAATTTCCCCTCCTCTTGCTCTGTCTTACCTCCAAGTAAAACTATTGGATAATTAATTTTCATACACAACTCCTTTAACTTATCAACAGGAAGTTTCTTGGTGTAGTAATTCGCAGCAATAATAATAGCAATAAAACCAAAATGATGAGAGCTAGGCATATCATTTTGTTCTACAATATCATTTTCTGGTATAAAATAATCTAACCCTAATCCATCATCTTTAATTCCAAGTTTTTCAACCGTCTCAAGATTTCTTATAACAAGATGTTTTTTTGGCATCACATTAAGATGAAATTTTGTAAAAACCCATTTTCGCACATTCAACTTATTTAATGTGAACGATTTTTTCTTTAATAGAAATTTAATTTTATTACTGCGGAGATTATTTTGTAAATCTATTACATAATCATACTCTTGTTTTTTTAGTGCCTCAATTAATCCATCCAAATCTTTCTCATAATAAAAGAAGTCATCTATATAAGGATTATTTTCTGTGACAATTTTAAATGATTTTTTAGTAACCAAATGCACTTCTGCATCAGGTATTTGTTTTTTTATACAACGAAATACAGGAGTGGTTAAAACGATATCACCAATAGAGGAAAATCTTATAATTAGAATTTTAGGCAAAATAGCAAGTATTAATTTTCTATAAAATCAAGATCATTTCCAAATGTTTCTTCAATCAGGAAAACAGCAACAATAGAAATAGTCATTACGATCAATGCAAGTATCCAGCCTGCCTGATAATAATTACCAGTGAAGGTTTGTAATAACCTAAATAATGGAATAATAAAAATAGCCAGCATTCCTCTAACCATATTTGGAATAGTAGTAGTAGCAGTAGCTCTCAAATTAGTGCCAAACTGTTCAGCAGCCATCGTAACAAATAATGCCCAAAAACCAGTTCCAAAGCCAATTCCAGCACATATCAAATACATTTTAGAGGCGCTTCCATTCCATAATGTAGTGAAATATAAAATAACGAAAACAATAGTAATCATGTAAAAAATCAATATCGCTTTCTTTCTGCTTTTTAGCCACTGACTTAAAACTCCAGCGAGAACATCACCAATTGAAATTGCGATGTAAGCGTACATGATAGACTTTCCAGGATCAATTTTTTCCTTGATATTCATGGCTTCTCCAAATTCTTTTGAAAACGTAACCAACACTCCAATACATAACCAGGTAGGAAGTCCGATTAAAATATTCAACACATACCTCTTGAATCTTTTTCTATCTTTAAATAGCATTAAAAAATCACCTCTCTTTATGTATTTCTTTTTAATCACATTATACATACTGGATTCAAGCACGACAATACGCAACATTAGCAATAAAAATCCCATCCCACCTCCAATAAAAAAACAAGTTCGCCATTCAAAGTTTTGTTTACAATAAAACGCAAGCACTGCACCGGTTAATCCAAGTCCAGCAACTAAAGACGTAACTAACCCTCTTTTTTCTTTACTTACAAGTTCTGAAACTAATGTAATTCCTGCACCCAATTCTCCAGCTAATCCAATACCTGCAAAAAATCTTATCCATTTATATTGCTCAACTGTTTGAACAAAGCCATTTGCAACATTCGCCAAAGAGTATAATAAAATGGACCCAAACAATACACTTAATCGTCCTTTCTTATCCCCCATCACCCCCCAAATGATGCCTCCAATTAACAACCCGACCATTTGCCACATCAAAATATTCTCACCATCAATTTTAATTTGATACTCATTTAATCCAAGCGCTTTAAGACTAGGAATTCTGATTATTCCGAAGAGTAGCAGATCATAGATATCCACGAAATATCCAAGTGCGGCAACAGCTACGGTATAGTTTATGATTTTCTTTGACTTAATAGACATCTTTAAATTATAGATTTTCTTTTTTCTTTTTAGTGCTAAATATTTTAATAACCACGGGTAAGGTTGTTATTAAAACAATACCAATCACAATTACTTCCAAGTGCTTTTTCAAGTCAAACCCAAAAGAATTTAAAATAAATCTTTGTAAATAATGTCCTGCGAAAAGCATCGTAAATACCCAAGCGATACTTCCAGATACATTGTAGAAGGAGAATCTTTTTCTATCCATTTGTACAACCCCTGCAATGATTGGAGCAAAAGTTCTTACGATAGGTAAAAACCTTGCCATTACAATGGCACTGCCACCATGCTTGTCATAAAAATCCTTAGCCTGGTACAAATATTTTTTCTTAAAGAAAAAAGTATCTCTTCTGTCAAATAAAAAAGGTCCGCTTTTTCTACCAAACCAGTATCCTACTGTATTGCCGAGAATCCCTGCAATAGAAATCAACACTCCGAGAAAAACCAAATTAAGAAAGGGCTCATTAAATTTAAAGCCTAATGCAGAAAGTAGAATAGGTTTTATACCTAATAAATCATCCCCTTCGCTAAAAATACCTGCTACAAATAAAAGAGAGTCTCCGGGAAGAAAAAAACCAGCAAAAAGTCCTGTTTCAGCAAACACAACTAATAAAATAAACCATAGACCTCCAGTATTTATGTACCATTGAGGCTGAATAAGGTTTGTCCATTGGAAATCTAATAAAATCGTTTCAAGCATATACTATTTTGTTTTGTGTTTGACCATTCAACTCTTCAACTCTTCAACCATTCAACTCTTCAACTCTTCAACTCCCCCTCCCACTTACTAACGGCAGCGGTTGCCAGCGCATTTCCCAATACATTTGTCATACTTCTCCCCATATCACAAAACGTATCGATGGCAAGAACTAATCCTATACCCTCAGGAGGGATACCAAACATACTTCCTGTTGCCAAAACTACTACCAATGAAGCTCTTGGCACTCCGGCAATTCCTTTACTGGTTAACATAAAAACCAACAACATAGCAATTTGGGTGCTTATGCTTCCAGTTATGGCTGTAATATTATAAGCTTGCGCGATAAACATACTGGCAAAAGTCATGTACATCATACTTCCATCCAAATTAAATGAATAACCTAGCGGTAAAGTAAAAGACACTATTTTATTATTACAACCAAAGCGTTCCATCTCTTCTACCAATTTCGGAAAAACAGCTTCGCTGCTTGCTGTATTAAAAGCAATAGCCATTGGATTTGATAACCTTTTCAATAAAACTACCAATCGTTTTTTTAGAATCAGATACCCTACAAACAAAAGAATCATCCACAATACCGCCAACCCTAAATAAAATGACCCTATATAATATGCGTATGTTTTTAAAATCCCCAAGCCTTTCAAAGCTATAACGCCAGACATCGCTCCAAAGACTCCAAGAGGAGCAAGCTTCATCACATAAGAAACCATTTTCAATACCACATGAGTTAAAGAATCTAATGCATTGATAATATTTTCTCCTTTCTTCCCAATTGCTGTAAGAGCTACTCCAAAGAAAATAGAAAAAATCACTAATTGTAAGATTTCATTATTAGCCATTGCTTCAATTACACTCCGTGGAAAAACATGTTCGACAAATTTATCTAAAGAAAATTCTTTTGTTTTGCCCATTAAATCTCTTGCCCCATCCAAATCAGCATTGGCAATATTTACACCGACTCCCGGCTTGGTAATCGTAACTAAAATCAAGCCAAGGGTCAAACTAATCAATGAAGCAGAGATAAACCAAATCATTGCTTTTCCTCCAACTCTGCCAACGGCTTTTAAATCACCCAGCTTTGCAATCCCTACAACCAAGGTAGCAAACACCAATGGTGCTATTATCATTTGTACTAATCTCAAAAAAATCGAAGCCAATAATTTTATCTTAGGAGAAAAGTCTTTAATAAATTCAGGAGAAGCATTGATATTAATAATATACCCTACTATTATTCCCAACAGCATTGAGATAACAATATAAGTGGTAAGTCTATTAGGTTTTGATTGTTCAGCAGAATCATTATGCATAAATAAAATATTGGTTTTGCAATATAATTATTAAAAGTTGAATGAACACCCTTGGCAACAAACTTATTAGTTATACTCATACGTTGATAAATGATTTTGTATTTTAAAAATATAATTCACTATTTTCATTTCTATTTATTCAAATAAAAACCAACAACTATGGGATTATTTACAAAAAAACCTATGCATTTACTGATGGAAGAAGCAGGTGATTCAGAAAAAGGACTGAAACGAACACTAAGTTCAGGATCACTTGTAGCGCTTGGCATAGGCGCAATTATTGGAGCAGGATTATTCGTAAGAACAGCTGCTGCGGCTGCTCAAAATGCTGGACCATCTGTAACATTGGGCTTTATTGTTGCTGCCATTGGCTGTGCTTTGGCTGGTCTTTGTTATGCTGAGTTATCTTCTTCCATTCCTATATCAGGAAGCGCATACACTTATACTTATGCAACCATGGGGGAGTTTTTAGCATGGATCATTGGCTGGGATTTAATTTTGGAATATGCTGTAGGTGCTGCCACTGTTGGTATTGCTTGGAGTGAGTATCTAAATAATTTATTGGTTCATGTATTACATTGGAAACCGATTGCTTATGAATGGTGCCATTCCCCTTTTGAGCATTCCATTGCGGATGCTTCTGGAATCATTCATTCTGGTATCATGAATATTCCTGCCTTAGGAATTGTAACTGCTTTAAGTTTACTACTTATTAAAGGCACACAAGAATCTGCTTTTGTAAACGGCTTAATCGTAATAACAAAAGTTTCTATTGTAATACTCATTATCATTTTAGGATGGGGATTTATTAATAGCAATAATCATATTCCTTACATTCCTGAACCCTCAATTTATACAGACACTCAAGGTATTGATCATCATTTTGGAGGCATCATGG
Organism: Candidatus Kuenenia stuttgartensis; assembly: GCA_943330835.2. Next base: position 3,901 of record CALQJH020000059.1, on the reverse strand, counting down.
GAATTCTTGGAGCTGCAGGTGTGGTGTTTTTTGCTTTCATTGGATTTGATGCAGTGAGTACTGCTGCACAGGAAACTAAAAATCCTAAAAAAGCAATGCCAATTGGTATACTTGGATCATTGGCAGTTTGTACTGTTTTATACATATTGTTTGCACACGTTCTTACAGGAATGGCACCAGTTGAATTTTTCAGAACTGACGGAAAAGAAGCTTCTGTGGTTGCTGCTATAAATAAATTCATGCCCGGATATGCGTGGCTAGGAAAATTAGTTACCATCGCCATTCTTGCAGGATTCTCCTCTGTAATATTAGTAATGCTTCTTGGACAAAGCCGTGTTTTTTATTCAATGAGTAAAGATGGTTTATTACCTGCTGTTTTCAGTGAAGTTCATCCTAAATATAAAACACCTTACAAAGCCAATTTAATCATATTGATTCTTGTTGGGGCATTTGCTGCTTTTGTTCCTGGAGACATTGTAGGCGATATGACTAGTATCGGAACGCTGTTTGCATTCATATTAGTTTGTGCTGCTGTTATTATTTTAAGAAAAACTAATCCTGATTTACCAAGGCAATTCAAAACACCATTAGTTCCATTAGTTCCAATTTTAGGTATTATTGTATGTGCTGCAATGATATTTGGATTAGGCTGGACAAATTGGTTAAGATTATTTCTCTGGTTGGCCGTTGGAATGATTGTATACTTTGGATATAGCAAAAAGAAGAGCCACTTGAAGGACAAAGATTAACATCAATAATATTTTGACAGGAAAGAGCTTATTTCATATAGTTTGAAATAAGCTCTTTTTATTTTAGAAGGATTTAGCAGAAATTAATTTAATCCAGATTTTGCAGGCTAAACCAACCCTATTACTAGAAAAAAATGCTACAAAGACAAGCCGTTGCTTGATTTTTTAATCTCACCATGGTTCACTATTTTTTCGATCAAAAAATCGGCTGAAACACTCGCATTTATTGCCTATAACCACTATTTCAATTACAAAACCCAGGATTAATTTATACCTATTCAAAAAATAAAAAATCCCAAATGATTAGTCTTGACAATCTTAAAAACAAATCAGAAAAGCGTGTGACATAGAAAACCCACGATCTAAGTCGTGGGCTATCTTAAAAAAATGAATAGTCTTAAAACGGCAAATCATCTATGCCTGAAGTAACAGGTGTATCTGTTTTAGCCATTGGAGTTGATGTAGATTCCGGGTTGCCTACCATTCCTTGATTAGAACTATTAGTTTCATTACTATTAGTTCCTAGTAACTGAACATTTTGAACGCGCATTCTCAATGTTGCAGCGGCAACACCTTCTTTATTGGTATAAGCATCTGCTTCTGGAGAACCTTCTGCGTAAACGGTTCTTCCTTTAGTAAGGTACTGAGCAACAGCAGTTCTGTCTGTCCAATAAGCGCATTCTACCCAAGTAGTCCTGTCTTTTTGATTCCCTTGACTGTCTTTGTAGCGTTCCGTATGCGCCACACTAAAATTGATTACATTTTTGCCATTCACTTCTTTGACAATGCAATCTTTTCCTAAATTCCCGATGATCTGTAATTTAATCATAACTGTGTTTTTTAATTGTTATCGATGTATCTGAAAATATTTTTTTAAAGTTATCATAATATTAATTCTTAGTATAGTTAGTATTGAAACATTTTTGCACAACAAATGAACAATATTAATTTGGTGATTTGATGAATTGAAGGGTTAATTAATTTGAAGCTTTATTGATGTGTAAATTTGACAATTATGGAATAATTAAAACTCTGTAATTCTGATTATCCTCTTATTCCCATATCATCTTAAAATATCTTCATCTTTTCTCTTCATCTTTTCTCTTCATCTTTTCTCTTCATCTTTTCTCTTCATCTTTTCTCTTCATCTTTTCTCTTCATCTTTTCTCGACATCTTTTCTCGACATCTTTTCTCGACATCTTTTCTCGACATCTTTTCTCGACATCTTTTCTCGACATCTCATTTCCAGATCAATTCATTTTTTTATTCAAGGTACTTACCTGGTCTTGCAAATTATTTACAAGATTCGCCAAAGAGTTCACATCCCAACGTTGTTGTGAAGCTACTTTGCCAATAACAACTTGTGCCTGCCATAATTCTACAATATCTTCTGTATTAATTTGATAAGGCTGGTAATTAGGGTTATCACTTTCAAGTGTCACTTTATTTTTCGTCCTATTATTCCTATTTATTCGTTTATACACTATCCCCTCATTTTTACTAACAACAATATAGGCCTGTCCATTTTTGGTATCTTCCAATGATTCGATTTTTTCTCCCACGATAATACTACCACTTGGTGTAGGTAACATACTATCTCCTATTATTTCGAATGCCCGATAATGCCCCCCGGACAACATTGGCAGCGTAAATGTATTTAGCTCATCAATAAATTCGCTATCCGCATAACTAGTAAGATAGCCAGCTGCAGCCTTCACAGGGACAAAATGAATCAGGTTTCTTTCTGCTGACATCATTTTCTGCATTCTTCTTTTTTGAAGATAGCTTCCTGTGTTGATCGAGTTTGATAAATCTTTAAGCAATAATTCATCGAGAGAAAGCTTAAACATATCCGCAATAATTTCCAATACATCAATTCTTGGATCGGCTCTTTCTTCTTCATAAGCCCCAATCAGCGATCGCTTAATGTTTAATTTAATTGCAAATTCTTCCTGAGTCCAACCTCTTAATTTACGGAGGTATTTGAGATTTAAGCCTGCTTTTGACATGATTAAACTAATTTGATTAGTACAAATATACTAAAGTTTTTAGTTTTGCAAGAATTTATTTTCATTTTATTAAAAATAAATTCTTGCTGACCAAAATTGATACAGTAATTATTGATTTTTTGGTCAAATTAAAATCAATCTGCTAAATACGTGTTTGCAATGCTTCACAGCTTTAAACTATACAACTTTTCAATTACTTTTGTTGAAAATTTATATGATGCAAACAATTCAAGTATTACACAGTATTATAAGATGGTCGATTTTATTTTTTGGCTTTTGGGCTGTTATCAATGGTACTACAGGACTTTTAAACAAAAGACCCTTTTCTTCAAATGACAAAAAAAGCAGTTTATTTTTTATGATTTTCTGCGATTTGCAATTATTAATTGGCCTGATTTTATTTTTCTCCAATGGCTGGTTCAACAGTATGAAAGCTGGAATGGGCGCTGTAATGAAAAATCCAATTGATCGTTTTTTTACCGTTGAACATGGCTCTATGATGATTTTGGCTTGGATATTAGTTCATGTAGGATACAGTAAGGTTAAAAAAGCTACTGATGAAAACAAACATAAAAAAATGGTTATTTTCTTTGGTATTGCATTAATTCTGATACTTATTTCTATTCCATGGCCTTTCCGTGCAGATGGTATTCAAAGAAGTTTATTTCCTAAATTTTAATTCAATGGCAAAAAGCAAAAAGTCTGAACCCATAATTCTAATCACTAACGATGACGATATCACGTCTCCGGGTATCCGAAGTTTAGTGGAAGCTGTTAAAGGCTTGGGGAAAGTTGTAGTTGTTGCTCCTGATAAACCACAAAGTGGGATGGGGCATGCTATAACAATTGGCTCTCCCCTTCGCATGAATAAAATGAATATTTTCGGCGATGTGGAAGCCTGGCAAACCAGCGGAACGCCTGTAGACTGTGTAAAATTAGCGGTAGACAAAATCTTGCATCGTAAACCAGATATATGTTTGAGTGGCATCAACCATGGCGCCAATCACTCCATAAATGTAATTTATAGCGGAACAATGTCTGCTGCAATGGAAGCTTCTATTGAAGGAATTCCAAGCATTGGTTTTTCTCTTTTAGATTATAGATATGATGCAGACTTCGAGCCATCAAAACAGATCGTACGT
>CALQJH020000058.1 GCA_943330835.2 Candidatus Kuenenia stuttgartensis | reverse complement strand
TTAAATTGATAGCTGGATCCTGAAGGATTGTTTACCAATCCACTGTTATCATAATAATATTGGTCACCTTTTTCGAGACTAAATTTTGCGCTTACATACACCCATCTGCAACCAAATGTTGCAATATAATTATTAAAATTGTCTGCAGTTTGTCCAACTACTCCTCCATTAATAAACCAGAAGTTTTTATGTTTTCCTACTGTATTTCTTTTTTCAAAAACTATTTCATTTGAGTTTGTACTTGTACAACTTGTTTTATTACAATCTCCCTCACCACTTAGATAAATAACATTGTCTCCTTTTTTTGATTTGTAGCTAATTGTAGATTCACCACTAGAAATCCTATCTCCTTCACACTTGTTTTTATACCATACCCACTTTGCCCCATCTCCCAGGATTCCTCCATCTACTGTTAATTTATAATGGTTTCTTTTCTCCTTTTGTACAATAATTCCAGAAGGATCCTGAGAAAGAATTTTAACATTAACCAAAACAGTTGTTTCATCTGTAGAAGGACATACATCATCCTCTGCCGATACTGAATAAGTTGTAGCTGCATCAGTTAAAACGGTGATTTTAGAACCTTGTCCTTCCTCTCTTGGTGCTGAATTATTTTCAATTTGTGATCTCCAAACCCAATGAGCATTATTTGATAATTTCCCGTCTTTTTGTTCAAGGATAATACTTTGATTAGCGCATTTATTTGGCTGAGTAACTTCAATGCTTTGGGGCTTTATAGATGGGTCCAGTACCTCAATAGTATGTGAAACACAACTAGTAGAATTTATTGTTGGTCCTTCTGCTCTTACGAAGTAAGTAATCGTTTTATCAGGTGAAACATAAATTGAATCCCCTGTACCTACAAGAAATCCATTACAGTTATTTTTATACCAAACCCAATGTGCGTTTAATCCTTTTTTACCCCCAACAACATATAATAATATCTCTTTGTTGACTTGTGTTTTGCATATTTTCATTCTTCCCTCAATACCATCAGCAGGACGACTATTATTATCTACTACAACTTGTTTGGAAACACAAGTAGTTGTATTTCTTGCACCTTCTGCCCTTACAAAGAAATTCGTATTTTTATTAATGTTATTTTTAGTGATAGAAGGCCCTTCTCCTTCTTTTGTTCCACCGCTACAAGACCCACTATACCAAACCCATTTTGCATCGCTTGTTAATGATCCACCTTTTACAGTAAGCGTTACAGACTCCCCTAGAATAATTGCGGCATTACCAACAATAGAATCTGCGGGTGAAGACTGAGCTTTAGCCTTGGCGAAATCTTTGGTATTATCTGGATAATCCGAATTTTCTACATTATAATAAGCTTTCTCAATTTGATTGCCATCGAATTCCCAAATATTACTTAAGTTCTGACCTTCGTTTTTAATACCCCTTAAGTCTACCGAAATTGTTTTCTCAACTATGTCCCCGTTACAGTTTACAAAATCCATCTTCCAGTTCAAATATTGTTTAAGACCAGGTAAATATTTTGCATTGAAAACATAAATACAGAATATTGATTTTTTGAAATTACTTGGGTCACAAGCTTTTTTAGGAATTTTTACACCTAGTTCAATTTTTACACCCCCTTGCTCTAGCAAGATTCCTTTTTTAGGAATATCCTGTGCATTGGAATTGGAGATGCAAATGATTGCAATAAAAAAAGATGCAAATAAAGATCGAATGATTTTTAAGTAAGCCATTATGTAGGATTTGATAAAGTGAACGAAATTAAAACAATATTAGATAATTAATTTAATTAATTTAAAAAAGATTTAAGAATAAAAAATTATTGGTTTATTTTTTTGATGATTTTGTTAACCTTGCCCTTCACTTTATCCACTGCTATCTTAAACTTGCTTTTTTTATGATCTTTTCCTTCCGGTGTTACCGTGACTGTAGGACTCGAAGGCTTTTCAACTACTGGGGTAGAAGGAGCAGCTGTTACAACCACATCTGCTGTTGTATTTTGGATATTTACTTTTGTTGTTTTAGCTGCTTCTTTTTTGATTTTTTTTACTTGCTTTGGAATTATTTTTGGATTATTCGATGGTAACACAACTTCTGGTGTTTCTGAATAATTTGTGGTGTCAATAATATTTGTGTCGCTTATAATTGTAGTAATGACTGGGGGACTTGGATTAGAAACTTCCAATACTGTATTATCGGATGAACCATCTGGTTTATTTTCTTTAGAAGAAAAAACACCTGTAATAAACATTATAACAAATAAAGAAATTAATAAGCCAGCGGAGATGAGGATATATTTCTTTTTTTTCTGTTTTTCTTTCACAGAATTTTCAGATTTTGCAGCTCCGAAATTCACGAATTTAGTGGCATCATTATCATCAGACTGTTTTTTCTTTTCTTTCTTTACATTTTGTGATTCCCTAATTGTTTCGTCATTGGAAGATTGAACCTTAAGCAAATCTGCTTTTATATCTATACAATTAGCATATCTGTCTTTAGGATTTTTGCATGTTAGTTTGTCAATGATAGGCTGGAAAGAGGAGTTTGTAGAAACAAGTTCTTCATTTACTATTTTGCTAAGCAGTTGGAATGTTGAAAGCGAATTCGAATCATATGGTTTTTCGCCCATAACCATTTGCCATAATACTATTCCCAATGAATAAAGATCGGATTGACTTGTTACATTTCGCGCTTCATTTATTTGTTCGGGACTCATATACATTGGTGTCCCCATTTGATAAGTTGCACTTGTTTGAGTGTAATCCTGATTTTTATTGTCGGCATTTTTGGCAATCCCAAAGTCCAGTAATTTCACTGTATTTTGTGGGGTTATCATAAAGTTAGAAGGCTTAATATCACGATGAACTAAGCCTTGTTCATGAACGTATTGAATGGCATCAATCATTTGAAGAAATAATTTTTTTATTTCATCATTTGATAATTTGCTTGATGAATCGAGGTACTCTTTTAGTGTTTGTCCATCAAGAAATTCCATTACAAAAGCTGCATCTTCATTTTGCTCGATTAACCTTGTTACTTTAATAATGTTTGGGTGATTCAATTTATACAACTTCCTTGCCTCATCTAAAAAACGATTGCGGATATGCTCATTAAATACAAATTCTCTGCTCAGTACTTTAATGGCAACATCACACCTGAAGATATGATCCTGCGCTAAATATACAGTAGCCATTCCGCCCTGTCCTATTTCTTTTTTTATTGTAAAATCCGGATGTTGAAACATTTTGTTTTTAAATTAAATTGCAACATATTCTTCTGTAAAATTTAAAACTAAAAGAATTAATCCCTACACTTTATTGAATAATTTTTAACGATGTGATTTCTTGCGCATTCCGCTCTTGTTCCTGAATAAGGATGAGTGCTCATTAGGGTCATTAGACTATTATATTTCCCTTCATTTTCAGCCATTCTTTTCCATAGTTTTTGATTTTCGCAAATATTGTAACCTGCAGCATAAGCAATATCCATACCTCGCATATCACTATATGCTTCATCCACCTGATTAAATGGAGTAGAAATAATTTTACCAACAATACTGGCGATGCTTCCAAAACTATTTCCCAGATATTCAGTGGTTAATTTTCTTTTTTTTATTCCTTCCGAGATATGACCAAGTTCATTATGTGAAATCTCATGCCCTAATATACAGGCTATCTCATCATCATTTTTACAAAAATTGAACATTTCCTCTGTAATAAATATTTTGCCACCAAATGTAAACGCATTTAAAATGTTTGTATCCAGTAAATAAATTTTATAATGAAACCCCCTGGGCTTTAAGATATTTGCATTGAGTTTTTTCAATATCATTCTTACTTTTTCGATATGAGGACCACTATTAATAAATTTACTCTTCGATTTCAAATCTGCAAGAAATTCATCTCCGTAAGTTTCTTCATCAGCAACTGAAAGATCATCTGCGGCTATGTCCCACACTAAGCTACCTAATCTCCCTAGATCATTCACCATAGTTGAAGTGCCATCTTTATTGAAGCAGGAAAGATCATATTTTATGTTGGCCTTCTCCTGACTAAAAATTTGATTCGAGAAAAAAAAGGAGCCAAATAAAAAAAGCAATGATATTTTCCGAGTCATATTTCTCTGATTTAAATTATTAAATTTCATATTACAACATTTACATTAATAAAAAGAAATTACTCTGCAATAGAGATGACGTTATAAATATAATTAGCATCCGATTTTTGTACCAATACTTCCGATCCTGCATTTTTTATAATAGTATTGTCACAACTTTCGCAACCTGTCAATGGACCAAAAACCAAAACCATTTTTGTAAAATTGGTTGGTTCAGGTTTTAAATCACAAGTAACTAATAATCTTGACGGACTAAAAACTATATTGACTGGACGGTATTCTTTATTTTTCATTATAGCAGCAGATTGATTTCTTAATTTCATTCTTAAATCATCTAGTCCAGTTCCCTTTACATAAAGTTTAATGATACCACTATTATTAACTACAGGATCAGGAAGAGGTTTAGTAGGATTAGTTTTTCTTGCCAACAGTAGTGAATCCTGTGTTTTTCTTTCCGCAATAGAATCCTGAGTGTGCTTTGCTAATACTGCATTTATTGAATCAATATTTGTAGGCCCAGAGACTTCTGTAATTACTGTATTGTCATAATATTTATTATAAAAAAACCAACCACCTGCAATAAGGCCAACTAATAAAATTGGGATTACGAAGTAAATTGCTTTTAGGTTTCGTTTCTTTTCTTTTTCAATCAAAGGAAGAGACGTTGCTTTCGGCAAATTCAAATCAGCCGAGTTTTCATTATCTAAACTGTTAGAAAACTCATCACAATCAGTAAACCTTGCCTGAGGATCTTTCTGTGTTGATTTGTCAATTACCTTACACATGTGATCAGTAACTGCAGGATATTTAGTTCTGGGGTCTGCCAATGGAACCTTTACGATTTTTTCAAAAATATCATACTCTGTAGTTAAGTCGCTATAAGGATTATATCCTGTAAGCATTTGATAAAACGTAATCCCCAGCGAGTAAATATCTGACTTGTAATCCACCTCTAACCCCTTTACCTGCTCTGGCGACATATAATATACAGTTCCGGTATGGGCTCCTGTTTTGGTGAGATTATAATTACTATTCCCAACCAATTTTGCAATTCCAAAATCGAGTACTTTAAGCTTATTGTCTTTTGTAATAATTAAATTGGAAGGTTTTATGTCTCTATGTACTACGCCTTTACTATGAGCATATTGAAATGCAGCCAATGCCTGTTTAAAAAGTAGAATTGCTTTTTCTTCAGGAATTGGTCCAGATACTTTCTCTATATATTCATCTAAAGGCTGTCCATCAATAAATTCCATGATTAAATACAATCCGAAATTATCTTCATGATAATCAAGTAAGCTTACAATGTTTGGATGCTGGAGTTCAGCCATTGTTTTTGCTTCATTAACAAAACGATTTCTGATAGAATCATTTGAAGCCAAATGAGAATGTAATACTTTTATTGCAACTTTTCTGCCCAGTTTAACATGCTCTGCTAAATAAACAGTACCCATCCCCCCATCGCCTAAAAGAGATTTAATTTGATAATTTAATATTTGACTTCCTATCATAATAAATTTATTGTTTAATTTTTATTGTGTCTTTTTGTTTCAGTGCAATGCAAATGGATATAAAAAATAATAAACTCAACACCAAAATAACTATTACATCAAGTTTTAAAGTAGATTGGTAAGAACCAAATGTTTTTTCATAAAATTCGGAGTGAAAGTTTTTTGTCATTCTTTCAACTGCGTCTACTTTAGAAGCAGTCTCCATCGAAATTTTACCAGTAGCAGCATCTAATTTAGGGGTTTCCATCATTACCTCTTTCTGTATATTACAGAATCCTTCTGTACCCCATCTGGAAAGGGTTAGATAACTGAGTAGTTCAACCTTTATGGTAGTAATCTTAGCTACCATTCCTGCAAGCATTATTTGTGGAATTAAAACAAGTGGAACTAATGTCATCACTTTTTCAGTTGTTGAAACTATTGCAGACAATAGTAACCCAAGCATGGTTGCGGAAATTGACAAAAGCAGCATTAGTAAAAAAGTTCTGAGGGGGTTATTCCAATGCAGTTCTGAATCTACTCCATTGTAACGCAAAGTAATTATTACAGTAAACAAGAATGACTGAACCGCTGCGAAAGTACCCAGAACAGTTATTTTTGAAGCTATATAAGGGAAAATCCCTTGATTAAACATACGTTCTCTTATGTAAATGGGAAGCTCTCCTACTATTTCTCTTGCAGCATTATTAGCACCAAACCAAACAGCAGAAACCGTTAAAAGAAAAGGAACAGATAATTCAATTCTATCGTAAATCAAACATACCAGCAATGCAATAATTGGCGCCTGGCCAATCATGATAGCAGTATTTGCTTTGTCGTTAAACTTAATATTAAAATACCTCATTGTTAGCCACCAATACTGAGAGAAATAATTAGTCTTTGATGTATAATTTATCGGCTTATTTTCATAGTTCACATCAGGATTATTATTCCTGTTATTGCTATTATAACGACCAATCCATTTGTCTGCCTTATCTCCAGCCAAATTAGAATATACTTTTACTGCATCTGTAACATCAAAATATGATAAATATGATTTAGCGCTGCCATTGTAAACCATATGTCCACCTTCTGCCATAAAAATTACGGTATCAACATAATGCAAATCTTCTGGCTTATGTGTTACAAGAATAACTGTAGTACCATTATCACATAATTTCCTAAGGCTTCCAAGAAAATCTTCAATTGTTTGAGGATCCAATGGGGAGGTTGGTTCATCTAAAAACAAAATCATTGGATCGTTTAAAACCTCTACAGCAATTGATACACGCTTTCGCTGACCTCCGCTTATTTTGCCAACCAACTGGTCCCTTATATGTTGTATTTTAAGATTGTCAAGAACCTGATTTATTTTTTCATTGATTTGAGCATCATTGGCATTTTGCAACCTCAATTTTGCGGCATACCATAAGGATTGTTCAACAGTTAATTCACTATGCACAATATCGTCCTGGGGTACATATCCAATTTGTGTTTTTAAATAATCATAATTTTCACTTAATTCCAACCCACAAATAAATACACTGCCAGTTGTTGCAGGAGACGCACCATTCAACGCCTTTAATAATGTAGATTTTCCACAACCAGAAGGCCCCATCACAGCCATAAGCTTATTAGATGATACTTCAAAAGTTGATTCATGGAGACCAACTTTTTCATTTTGAAAAACCTTTATAATTCTGTCTGCCCTAATAGCAATTTCTCTTGATAAATCTTTTGCTGCAGCTTTCAGTGTCAATTTAAAACGACCAATAAAGATGACATCTTCATCAGTAAACATTGTTGCAGATGTAACTCTTTTGCCATTTAGAAAAGTACCATTAGTAGAGCCGAGATCTTTGATAAAAAAAACGCTATCGCTTTTCTTTTCAATTAAGGCATGAACCCTGCTTATTGTAGGATGATCTAAAACGAGGTCTGCTTCTTCTCCTCTACCAATATAAATTATACTTTTTTCTTTTAGTTTTGATAACAAATTAGTATTTGCCTTTGTATCGTCTGTAATTCTACCTGACTGCGGCGGAGCAACACCTGCAACATAATCATCTGGATTAAATACTACCGAAACAGTATTTGATTTTCCTAAACTAATTTGATCGCCTTTATTTATCTCCTTTGGCGTTCCAGCATTTAATTTTACATTATTAACATAAGTACCATTGGTGCTATCCTGATCAATTATATACAACACCCCAGAGTTGTCCATTACCAATTGTGCATGAAAACTAGAAATCATGTCAAGTGGAATAATTATGTTAGCCTTTGGAGATCTGCCAATCATTAATTCAAGCGTAGCCCCTGGCTCCATCCGAATCTTTTTAATCAAACTATTATTATAAATAAATCCAAGCTTCATATATTAATAGATTAATTTTTTAAGATAGTAATTTCTCTAGTTAATGGGTTCACCAAAAAATGCTGGGTGATAGGTATTTTTATTTCTCTTTTATCTATTGAGATTATCGAGTACCCTTTTACGTAATAGTCTAATGAACCACTAAGCATTTTTGATAGTCCGGACAAACCGGTTTTGAAATTATCAATATCCGCAATTGCATTTATTGTTTGAGATGAATCTTTAGCAATAAGTTGTTTGTCATTATTTACCCAGGTCGCAACTTTATCTGAAAAATTCTTATCCGAAAAAATTGCGATGTCCATTTTATTTAAATAAATATCTACAGGGAAACTATTCGCAACTTCAAAATTCATACTTAAAGTCGTGATTGCTGGAGTGAATTTCAAGATATTGATGCTTTTGAATTTGGCAGCATCTTTCTTGCCTGAATTTTCTAATGCGGTACCTAAAATTTCATTTGGCTTTATCCATACATCACTTGATTTATCAACAGAGAAATTCAATTTTGTAAATTTGCCCGAAATTATTTCAGTTATTTTAATCGAATCTTTCATAAGCAAATCGCTCAAATCTTCTTTGAGTGAATCAATTGAAAAACTAAATTCTATAGGCAATATTGCTTCGCCCCTTGAAGGAAGTGTAGTAGACTCTTTCAAATAACCAGTTGCAAATTGATGACCATTATAAACTAATTGAAAGTCTATTTTCTTACAATAAATTTTATACCAATTAGTATTTTCTATTAAGAAATTTGCATTACCCTTGAATACTCCATTTTCATACGAAGTAATTTTATAGGATTTCATATCTTTTAAAACAGGCGTATCAGCACTATGGAACCCAATAAATGAAATTAAAATTACAGCTAGCATAACTATTACAATTAATAAAATTTTATTTAATTTATTTTTCATTTCGCTAAATTCAAATTGTCATTATTAAATTATTACTGCTAATATGAATAAGCTTATTTTTATTAAAAAAAAACCTTCGATTTTAATTACAACTGCGATTGTAATTAGATTCTATATGATGTTTCGAACAATCTTCCCTTTTTGAACTATATGGATGTGACCTAAAAAGATTTTGCAAAGGATCATAATTATTGTTGTCCTGATTTTCTTTCATCCTCTTCCATAAATCTACACAAGCACATCCCGAATAACCTGCAGAAATGGCCAAGTCTATCCCGTGTAAATCACAAGCGGTTTCTTTTTTTTGATTAAATGGAGTTGTAATTAATTGCATAATTTCTGCTCCGGGCATTGATGCCTGTTTTATG
>CALQJH020000057.1 GCA_943330835.2 Candidatus Kuenenia stuttgartensis | reverse complement strand
TCAATAGGTTCGTTTAAGGAAATAAAATCTTTTTGTACTAAAATCTCTTTTTTTATACTCCCCACCATATCTTCTTTCATTCCCATTTGAGTGGAAAAATGAAAATTGCAATAGGTGCACGCTTTTTTACAAAAAGGAATATGAATATAAATACCCGCCAAAGATTGTAGTTTTACATTATTGTAACAACGAAAATTTCTGCATGCAATTTAACCTTAATGAAAGGATAAAGAAAATCTTATTGCTGTTTATGGCAGGGTTAATCTCTTGTACGATTGCTGCACAGGAAAATAACGCTACACAAGATTATAAATTGATTATTCAGCTTGTCGATAAAGACAACAGCTTTCCATTTGCTCAATTGAAATTACCCTCCGCATTTAATAATCAAGAACAGTTATGGAATTACATTCAAAAATTACCAGCAGTACTTGCCGCGAAAGGCTACCCAAATTCCTCCGTTGATAGTGTTAGCACGAATAATCAGGAAACAACCATAAAAGTCTATATCGGACTCAATTATCATTTTGCAAAATTGAATTATTCCAGCTTAGATAAAAATGAAAAAAATGTGGTGGATCTATTGCAACAAAAAGATAAAAAAAAGGGAACGGCATTTTTTAAAATAGCAGACATTGAACAAGCGCTATTAACTTATCATGAAAATAATGGCTATCCTTTTGCATCAGTTTTTCTAGACAGTATTACAATCGAAAATGATTTGATTCATGCTTCCTTAAAAGTAAATAAAGGGGTTTATTATAAAATAGACAGCATCATCATTATTGGAAAAGCGAAAATCAACAACACTTTTTTACAACGCTATTTGAGTATACACACCAACAGCGCTTATGATAAAGAGAAACTAATTCAAGTAGATAAAAAAATCCTTGAGTTGCCCTATCTTAAAGCCTTTCAGCCATCAGATGTCAGTCTCTTAGGCACAGGTGCGATATTGAATTTGTATGTACAGCCAAAGAAAAGCAGCCAGTTTAATTTTCTTTTAGGTCTTCAACCTGCTTCATCCAATAATAATAAACTTCAATTGACCGGTGATCTTGATCTTGATTTGAAAAATCTATTTGGATCGGGAGAAAACATTCTGTTGAAATGGCAACAATTACAACCACAATCACCCAGACTTAATATGGGCTTTTCTAAACCCTATATTTTCAACACGCAATTTTGCTTTGATGCCTTATTTGAATTATTCAAAAAGGATTCTACATTTTTACAAATCAACGCGCAATTAGGGTTGCAATTTTCTATATCAAATTATCAATCTGGAAGGATATTTATGCAATGGCAAAACAGTAGCTTGTTGTCGGGAGCTATTGATACTGTTAAAATAAAATCCGAAAAAAAGTTGCCATCAAATATCGATGTTAATTCAACTCATATTGGCCTGACCTACGAATGGAACAACACTGATTATAAAATCAATCCAAAAAAAGGGAATGAATTGAATTTGACTTCCATGGTTGGGATAAAGACATTAAAGCCCAATAATGAAATATTATCCATTAAAGACAATAGCTTTAATTATGCTGGGCTTTATGATTCCTTAAAGTTAAAAACGTACAATATCCGCATTAAGCTCTCTGCTGCTCATTATTTCTCAACGGGGAAATCATCAACAATAAAAGCAGCGGTTCAAACAGGTACAATAATTAGTCCAGCTATCTTTCGTAATGAATTGTTTCAGGTTGGAGGCTATAAAACGATGAGAGGGTTTGATGAAGAAAGTATTTATGCCAGTCAATATGGCGTTTTTACTGCAGAATATCGGTTACTATTCAGTACCAATTCTTATTTGTCTTTCTTTGCAGATTATGGGCTTACTCAAAATAAATACCAAACAATTGCTGTCAGTAATCAATTTATTGGCGCAGGAATTGGTATGCTTTTTGAAACAAGATCAGGCGTATTTAATTTAAATTATGCGATCGGAAAACGAGATGATGTAAGGTTTAATTTAAGAGAAGCATCCAAAATTCATTTTGGTTATGTTAATTACTTTTAAAATTGTTCAACAAAGCGAAGTATTTTTGCTTATTAATTAATTCATACAATTGAGACTCTTTTCCTTTATATTCTTTATAATGCTTCTTCAGTTCCCTGTAATTTCTTTTTCCCAATCATCCGGAAATATTGAATCAGGCTGGGATACAATAATAAAAAAAGCCATTCTTGAAACCAAAAGTTTACAATCCATTCATCAAGTTATGGAGGCCAATTATCTGATAAATACCAAATCAACTCCAATAGATGTTTCACAGCAGGAGCATACCAATAGGAGTGCTCAAACATTGTTTTATTGTATGGTCGGGTTGTTTCTGATGTTTGGTTTGTTAAAAGTAGCATTCCATAAATATTTCAACAACATGAGCAGAGTTTTTTTCAATACTTCTTTGCGCCAAAGTCAACTTACTGATCAATTGCTATTGGCAAAACTACCTTCACTTTTATTTAATATCCTATTCGTGATTGTTGCTGGAATTTATGTTTTCCTTTTAATTAATGGATTCAAATCTTTACAGGAAAGTTATTGGCAGAGCTTGTTCTATTGTATTCTTGCCATCACGATTATTTACCTTACCAAGTATATTGTTTTGCAAATCTCAGGATGGTTGACAGGATTTAGACATGACGCTGAGAATTATATTTTCATTGTTTTTTTATCTAACAAAGTACTTTCCTTGTTCCTATTGCCTATGATTTTGGTTATCGCATTTGCGGATAGCGATGTGAGTTATATCGCAAAAATATTGTCTTTTCTTGTCATCGCTTTCATGGTTTTATTAAGATATGTAAGAGCCTTCGGGGTATTGAATCTTAATTTGAGCATCACAAAATTTCATTTTTTTTTATACATCGTTGGCGTGGAATTATTGCCTATTTTCCTTATTTACAAGACCCTGATGATTTTTCTAAATAAAAGTCTGTAAATTTGCAGCATTATTGGATAAGTAAGCATGATTAAAAAGGAACTAAAAAAAGCTGCCATTGCAAAAAAGGTTGTTCTTGTAAAAAAGAACCCAGTTGCAAAAAAGAACAATCTTGTAAAAATTATCCCAATTGTAAAAAAGGGGGTAGTTGCAAAAAAGGTTGTTCTTGCAAAAAAGAGCCCCGCTCCAAAAAAGAGCCCTCTTTCAACAAACATCCCAATTGAAAAAAAGACCGTCATTGCCAAAAAAATAGTTAAGAAAGTATTGATTACACAGCCAAGACCAGAAGGCGTTAAGTCTGCTTATTATGACTTGGCAACTAAATATAAATTATCCATAGATTTCCATCCTTTCATCAGCGTTGAAGCTATTCCTTCAAAAGATTTCCGCAAACAAAAAATAGACATTTCATTATTTACTGCAGTTATTTTTACTAGTAGAAATGCGATTGATCATTTTTTCCGTATTTGCGATGAAATGAAAGTGAGTGTATCGCAGGATACAAAATATTTCTGCATTACAGAATCAGTAGCGCTTTATTTACAAAAATTCATCTTATATCGAAAGCGTAAAGTATTTTATGGTGCTGATGGACTGAATAAAAGCTTGTTTGATGTGATTAATAAGCATAAAGACAATGAAAAGTTTTTATACCCTTGCTCTGAATTATTTGACAGTGAAATCACCAATTGGTTGAAGACTAACAATTGTGGTTATGCGACACCGGTTTTATATAAGATAGTGAGCAACAATATTAAAGAAGTTATTGCTAAAGAGTATGATGTAATCTGTTTTTTTACACCTGGAGGAATTAAAAGTCTTAAAGAAAATTTCCCGAAGTTCAAACAAAAGGAAACCATAATAGCGGCTTTCGGTGCCAATACTTTTAAGGCTGCAGAGGAGGCGGGTTTACATTTAGATATCAAAGCGCCAATGCCGCAAACACCAAGTATGGTAAGCGCCTTGGAAAAATTCCTGAAAGAAAGGCCTAAAAAATAGATTTAGTTTCTTACTACTTTTTCTCTTCATTTATTTTCATTTCATGCAACAGCAGTTTACTAATGATTTAATTCATGAATCAAGTTTGTATTTGTTACAACATGCCCAAAACCCTGTAAACTGGCATACTTGGAGTGAAAAGTCAATTCAATTGGCAAAAAATCAAGACAAACCCATACTTGTAAGCATTGGCTATTCGGCCTGTCATTGGTGCCATGTCATGGAAAGAGAGAGTTTTGAAAATGTTGCTATTGCAAATTTCATGAACGAACATTTTATCAATATTAAAATTGATAGAGAGGAGAGGCCCGATTTGGATGGACTTTACATGGAGGCGGTACAAATTTTAACCGGCTCTGGAGGATGGCCTTTGAATATGTTTCTTACTTCCGATGGCAAACCCTTTTTTGGGGGTACTTATTTTCCTATAGAAAAAAAATACAATCGCCCCACCTGGATCGAGGTGCTCCATTTCATAAATGATCTTTGGGTTAACAAGAGAAACCAGGTAGAAGAACAAGCGAACGCTTTATTAAATCATATGGAATCTGTTAATCATGCCCTTTCTAATCGCAGGATTACAGCTGATTCTTTGAAAGGAGAGGAGCTCTTTACAAAATCATTTTGCGACGGGCTTAATAATCAAATACTTAAAACCGCAGATTACACTAATGGAGGATTTGGATCAGCTCCAAAATTCCCACAAACATTTTCAATTGATTTTTTGCTTACTTATGGTCATTTCTTTGACAATAAAAAATCCACTCAACATGCTTTATTCTCTTTGAAATCTATCTTAAGAGGAGGAATATTTGACCATCTAGCTGGAGGAATTTCTCGATATAGTACAGATGATAAATGGCTGGTACCGCATTTTGAAAAGATGTTGTATGACAATGCATTGCTTGTAATGACGTTGTGTGCAGGATATCAAATTTCAAAGGATGAAGAGCTGAAAATCGGTGTTGAAAAAATATTGGCTTTTTGTGAAAAGGAACTGAGCGATACAAATGGGGGATATTATGCTGCGATCGATGCAGATAGCGAAGGGGTGGAAGGCCAGTTTTATGTATGGACAAAATTAGAAATAGAGTTGATCTTAAAAGAAGATGCTCCACTTTTTTGCGAATGGTATGGAGTGACTGCATCAGGAAATTGGGAAGAAAAAAATATTCTAAATATTCAACATGACAGAACTGATTTTTTGCAAATACATAATTTAACAGAGCAGGAGTTTACAAATTGGTTGAATGCTGTAGTAAATCGCATGCTTATGGAAAGGGATAAAAAAATACGTCCCGCAACAGATGATAAAATACTGCTTGGATGGAATTCACTTTATTTAACAGCACTTTGTAAAGCTGCCGGAGCTTTCAGAAACGACGAGTATTTAAATAGGGCTATAAAGCTCTATGATTTTATTTTGGAAAAATTCTCTTCTCCTAACTTGCACTTATTTCATACCTACAAAAATGGATTAGCCAAACAGCAGGCATATTTAGATGATTATGCCTATACCATTCAAGCTTGTATTTGTCTGCAGGAATTAACTGGGGATGAAAAATATTTATTTAAAGCAGCGCGTTTAACCAACTATGTAAATGAGCACTTTAAAAAAGATAATGCTGATTTCTATTATTATACCAGTGAACTTCAAAACGATATCATTCTTCGAAAAGTGGAGGTCAACGATTCGGCTTTGCCTTCAGGGAATAGTACGATGGCGTTCAATCTTTATTATTTAGCCAACATTTTTGACAACTCGAAATGGCTCGTACAATCACAAAACATGCTGAAGAGTATGATGCCATTGGCAGAAAAACATCCGAATTCTTTTGGATGCTGGAGTATTCAAATCTTGTTACAGCATACAGGGTATTTTCAAATAGCCATCACCGGTAAAAATAACACAGACTTAAAATCAGCATTATTAGCCTTGATGATTCCAAATAAAATTTTGCAATCATCTGAAGTCGAAAGCACGTTTCCTCTGTTGATAGGGAAACAAATTTCCGATAAATCTTTAATGCATGTATGTAAGGAATTCAATTGTTTTGCTCCTTCAGATAGTTTAAAGGAACTCCGGATTTTAACTAAAAATTAAGGGGTATTATCAGTAGCAGAAACAATAATTCAATAATTTAGCCGTTTATGTCACTATTGTTCAAATATTTTTTTCAATAAGTTTGATGGAATTCTTTTTTAAATTAAAATTATCATTACATTTGTCCATAATTAATTAAGTAAAAATGACGAAAAAGATATTTTACTTGGTAGCTGTTTGTGCTATCACTTTAGGAATGACTAGTTGTAGTAAAAACAAATCTGGGAAATCGTTGCCTAATGATGGTCAACTTCACGGAGTATCTCCTGCATCTCGTTGGGTTCCTACTAGACCTATTGGAATGGTTTATGTTCCATCTGGTACATTTCACATGGGGTCTAGTGATGAAGATGTGAATTATAGTTATACCGCTCGTAGTAAATCCGTTTCAATTAGTGGATTTTGGATGGATGCTACAGAAATTACCAATAATGAATATCGTCAGTTTACCAATTGGGTTAGAGATTCTATAGCTGCTAAGTTATTGGGTTATGTAAAACAAGGACAAGATGGTATAGAGTACATTGATTGGAAAAAAGCAAGTGCCATAAAATGGTCTGATAAAGCTACAATCGAAAAGATTGACGCTATAATAGTAACTCCAGATAATCGAATTTTCGGCAAAAAAGAGTTAGATGCTAATAAAATAGTGTTTCAATCTGAGGTTTTCGATTACAAAGCAGCGGCAATGAACAGAGATGTAACTATTCCTCGTTCTGCTTATATCATAAAAACAAAAATTCCGGTATACCCGGACTCCTTATGCTGGGTTCGTGATTTTGCTTATTCTTATAATGAGCCAATGGCGAAAAAATATTACAGTCATCCAGGGTTTGGTAATTATCCTGTTGTAGGGGTGAATTGGAAGCAGGCAACTGCGTTTTGCGAATGGAGAACAGGCTATATGAATTCCTATTTGGAATCTAAGAAGAAAATACCAGAATCAAATTTCAGATTACCAACCGAAGCACAATGGGAATATGCTGCAAGAGGCGGACGCTCTCAATCACCATATCCTTGGGGCGGTCCTTATTTGAGAAACAGAAAAGGTTGCTTATTAGCGAATTTCAAGCCAGGAAGAGGTAATTATCCAGAAGATGGAGGTTTTTACACAGTTAGGGCTGACGCTTATTGGCCAAATGATTTTGGGTTATATAATATGGCTGGAAATGTTGCAGAATGGACATCCTCTTTATATTTTGAAAATGGATATTCTTTCCAACATGATATGAACCCAGATATTCGCTGGAACGCAAAAGATTCAGATCCTCCAAGAATGAAAAGAAAAGTAACTCGTGGTGGAAGCTGGAAAGATGTTGGCTATTTCTTACAAACAAGTGCAAGAGCCTATGAATATCAAGACACGTCAAAGTCTTACATCGGTTTTCGATGTATACTAGATTTACCTGCTGCAATGAAAAAGCATAGATAATTTTCTTTAGTATTTCACGGAATAATCAACTAATAATTGTCCGATTCTAGCAAATGGATTGCATTTTTATTCGAAAAATTGAAATTAAACTCTAACATAACAAACCTTAAAAATTAAAAATTAAAAACACATGTCAGTTAAAATTAATCCAAAAACAAGTAAATGGATGGATGTTGCAGTGTCTCTAGCTGCTGCCGTAGTTATCTTTGGTGCGTTACAAAAGATTCTTCACACTGCAATTGCAGATCTTTTTCTACAAATCGGTTTATATACCGAAGCCGTAATCTTTGCGCTTTATGGTATAATTTATATAAAAGCTGAAATTGATTGGACTGGTCATGAGGGTCATGGAGCTGCTAAATCTGTTAATCCTCTCGAAGCGATGGATAAAATGATGAAAGATGCTGACATTAATCCTGCGAATATGAAAAAATTAAGCGAAGGATTTCAGAAATTAGGAACGACTGTTGCAAACATCGCTGATGTTAGTGATGTGGTAAAATCAACAAGTGATTTTGGTGCTAAAACTAAAGAAGCAACTGCTTCTATGGGTGCTATGTCTGCAGCCTTTGCCGCAAGCGCAAGTACGATGGGAACATTTAGTAGTGCAGCTGAAAGTGCTAAAGGATTCCATGAGCAAGTACAAGTATTGACTAAAAACTTAGGCTCTTTAAATACAATATACGAATTGGAATTAAAAGAAAGTAACAACCATTTGAAAGCATTGAATAACTTCTATGGCAAATTAGCAGAAGCTAGTAGCGCAATGACTAGCAGTGTTGAAGATGCTACTAAAGTTAAAGACCAGATTGCAACATTAGCTGGAAACTTAAGCAAATTAAATGCTGTTTATGGCAACATGTTGAATGCTATGCAAGGAAGATAATCTTCGGAGTAGTCATTCTGCAAAAAATAATGCTAACAATATTTTTAAATAATTAATCTCATTAGTAATGTCTTTACCTAAAGAACCCAGGCAAAAGATGATCAATCTGATGTACCTCGTGCTAACAGCTCTGTTAGCGCTGAATGTGTCTTCAGAAATCCTTAATGCCTTCAAGGTTGTAGATAAAAGTTTGATGACATCAAACGAAAATTTAAACACAGCAAATAATACACTTTATACTTCTTTAGAAGCAAAGTTAAAAGATCCAATGACTGCTGAAAAAGCAAAGCCTTGGAATGAAAAAGCCAATTTGGCTAAAAAACTTGCTTCTGAAATGAGTACTTACATTGATCAATTAAAAACAGATCTTAAAGCAGCAGCTGGATCTAAAATGGTTGAAAAAGATGGTAAAACAGTGGAAGAATTCAAAGAAGATGATTTGGAAGCTGCCACAAGATTATTCGGCAATGAAAAAGGTGGGCAAAATAAAGGGGTAGAACTTAAAGATAAATTGAATGCTTTTAGAGCATCTATGCTTGCTGTAGACCCAGAAATTGCAAAACTATTTGCAAACTCATTTCCTGTAGAATACCAGGATAAAGTAAAAGGTCAGGATGGTAAAGAAAAGGATTTTACTTTTGCTTATTTTCACATGACTCCAACTGTAGCTGCCCTTACTTTATTAAGCAAATTTCAAAATAATGTAAAAAATGGTGAAAATCAGGTTGTAACGTATTGTCACAATCAGGTTGGAGCCGTAAAAGTTGTTTATGATCAGTTCGCTGCTCTAGTAGGACAAAGCTCAAACTATTTAATGCCAGGCGAAGAACTTGAAATAAACGCTGGAGTTGGTTCTTATAGTAAAGCTGCTCAGCCTCAAATCTCC